>NZ_BDIR01000005.1:0-300000 GCF_001895145.1 Arcobacter sp. LA11
CAAAACAAGAGAATATAAAAGTAATAAAAACAAACTATAATATAGAAACTTGTAAGAAAGAGACTTACACACAAAAAGATTTAAAAGAGTATCAAAACCTTATAGAAAGTGGAGAAATTCAAGGATATAACTGTCTAGGTATTTATTATATAAAAACTACTAAAGATTATGAAAAAGCAGAAGAGTACTTTAAAAAAGGTATAAAAGCAGGAAGTGTAGAATCATACTATCAATTAGGAAGTTTATATTCTACTTTTATGGAAAAAGATTCTAAATATATAATTAGAGAGTATGAAAAAGCAGCTTCAAAAGGTCATACATTAGCTATGCATAACTTAGCAGTACAATACTACAATCAAGCAAAATTTGATGAAGCTATAAAATGGTATAGAAAATCCGCAGACAGTGGAGATAACTACTCACTAGAAGGTTTAGGTCATACTTATAGAATGAAAGGTGACTTAGAAAAAGCAAGAGAGACTTATCTAAAACTTGCGGTTGAAAGAAAAGATCCTCAAGGGTATAAAAATCTTGGTATCTTTTATAGTCAAAAAAATAGATATAAAGATTTAAAAAAATCAAAAAATTACTTTTTAAAATGTATAGAATATGGAGACAATGATTGTTATACAGCACTAGCCGCTGCAATATATGAAAAAGAGAAAGATTATACTAATGCAATAATATGGTATAAAAAAGGTTTTAAAGTGGGAACGAAAAGTTCTATAAATAGGTTAGGTTTTTTATATACTGATATATTAAAAGATTATGAGAAAGCTATATATTGGTTAAAAAAAGGTTATGAAGAACTTGATTATTTAGATGCTGCTTTTCTTTTAGCTTACTTATATGAAGAAAATTTAAAAGATTATCAGAAAGCAGTATATTGGTATAAGATTGGTCATAATAAAGGAGACCATAGTTCTACACAAAATTTAGGGTATCTATATGAAAAGCATTTAAAAGATTATAAAAATGCTGAAATTTGGTATAGAAAGTCTTTAAAAACTAAAAATTATAAAAAAGCAGAAAGAGGACTAAGAAGACTTAAAAAACTAGGAGTCTTAAGTGAGTAATTCTTGTAAAAAAGGTGCTGTATATTTTCAATACAATGAAGCTTTACACTTAGCAGAATTTCTTACAAAAAAAGGTAAGCCTTGTATTGATACAAATCGTACTAGATGGGTCTTTATAATCATAAATAAAAAAGAGACTGAAAGTTTATGTCCAAATGAAGATAATAAACAGAAAGTTTTAGAAGAAGTAGTTGATGAATACTCATCATATCTATTAAAAGCTGTAAAAAAAGAAGCAAATCCAAATAATCAAATACTAAAATTTTCAAACTTAAGAGGTTCAAATGAGATAGAAGTAGAAAAAAAACTATTAAAAACTCAATCCGCCTCATTATACGGTTCAAAATCATATGGAACTGTTCTAAAACAAAAAAAATATACTTATGCCTATAACAATGAGCTACCAGAAGATAAAAAGATAAACGATAAAGAGAAAACAACTTCTACTCTAGACTATACAAAACTAAGCTGTCAAAAAGTTTTAGATAAAGAACAAATGATATACAAACTAAATAATTCAAAAGAAGAAAACTCTAGTTATATCATAATCTCTATGCCTTATGTTTATAACTATAAAAAAGGCTCAAATGAAGAACTAGAAGTAACTACATATGAAAACAGAATATCAGCTTCATATATGCCAGAAATAAAAGTAGAATATGGAGTTTTCTTTGATGGTACAAAAAATAATATGTATAATATAGATTTTTATAGAAACTATAAAAAATTTTTAGAAAAGCCATGTAACTTTATCATCGATAATAAAGATAAAGATATAAAGAAATATAAAAAGAACACTCCAGAAGAATATTCTTCTATCCAAGAATACATAGCAGCAGACTCTAATCCTAAAAAAAATCAAAATATTATGGTTATGCTTCAAGAACAGATATTATCTCATGGTGTTAGATATTTTGATGAGAAATCAAATGAAATAAGTAAAAATGAGAAAAAAGAGAATAATAAATATGATGATTCAACTTTTTGGCAAGCAAAGATTTCAAATCATGCAGAAAAAGTATTTGATTATCTCTTAGATGTAAAAAACGACGATGAAGATAAACTAGGTCAAGACTCAGGACAAAATAAGTTTTTATATAAAAAAATCTTACCAGGGGATGATGGAGATGGCAGTTTTACAAATGGTGAAACAAATATAAATAGACTCTATAAACTATACAATGGAGATGATTTAAAAACATATACCGATTTAGCTCCCGTAACTAGATTTAAAGTATATGCCAGTGGTTCAGGTACTAGTGATGTATTTGAAAATGAAGATTATGATGCAGACTCAATTGTGGGATTAGGACTTGGAATAGGGGACACAGGTGTAAAAGCACATATCATTTATACTTGTCAAAAAATTGCAGACCAACTTAGAACGGCTTCTATTTTTAATATAGATGAACTTATATTTGATACTTTTGGTTTCTCAAGAGGAGCTGCAAGTGCTAGGCATTTTGTATGTTCAATTGTAGATAAATATGAGATTACAAAAGAAGAAGGCAAAAGAAAATATACTTTAGATACAAAAAATAAAGAAGATATTTTTGCATGCTTTTTTGAAAAAGAAGATGGATTATATACAAGAGTAGGGAATAAAGTATATTTTAATCCTCTAAGAGTAGATAAAAAACAAGTTGTAATAAATGCAGGAAGAACACAAAAAGTTGTAAAAAACCCATATTATAAAAAAGAAAAAATAAATATAGAATCTATCTCTTTTAGATTTGTAGGGATTTACGATACAGTTACTCACTATGGAGCAAAACAATCAAATGACCATAAAGACTTAAATATAGATTTTACAAAAAACAAAAATGATAAAAAATTTGGACATGTTACACATATGATGGCTGAAGATGAATATCGTTATAACTTTGATGCATACTCTATTTTTGAAACAAACTATAAATATCACCATCATACAAATGAAAAAGGAAACATCGAAGAATTTATTATCCCAGGAGCCCATGCTGATGTAGGAGGGGGATATAACGAAAAAGATGAACTTGTTTATTTAGGAAGAAGTGATTCTAATATAAATACTATTAAAAAGAAAATCAAATCTTGGAATAATAAATTTGTCTGGTTAGAAAATAATAATATAAAAGAGATATCAAATAAAGTTTATTTAAAAAAAGATGATTTAAAAGAAGAAAATGACGGTTTTTATATCACTTTCCAAAATATGTCAGAATTCAATATAAGCTCTTTTTATCATATTTATATGTATAAAAAAATGATTTCTAATAAATATGAACATGTTTGCCTAAAATTCATGCATGATAAAGCAATAAAAAACAAAGATAATTTAGAAGAAGTACCACTTAGTTCTCCAGATAAAATTTATAAATTTGACGGAACATTAAAAAAAGTATATGACAAAATAATAAGTCTTGAAAAAATTAATACTGATAAAGAATTATATAAAAAACTAAAAGATGATTATATTCATCATTCATCAAAAGTTGCAGATTTTGTAAATAAACCATCAATGGAAAATAAGTCTAAAGCATACTTTTATGGACAAAGAGTCGTTTATGGAATAACTGGAAATGTCTTTACAAATTAAAGTAAAAAACCTTTCTTTTATTTCGTATAAGTATTAAGATAGTTAAACTTTATACTAAATTATTTTTTTTATTACTTATGTGTTTTTTTGTTATAAATTTGCTTATTTTTTTAAAATTAAATAACTTTTTAACAAACTATCTGATATTATTTAGCAATTTTTTATAACAAAGGTAGTTATATGTCAAAAAGTATTAACTTAGACTTAAATTTGATTGCAGATGAAGCTATATCTGATTTAGAACATGATAGCTTAGATTTTAACGCTTATTCAGAAGTAATAACAGAAGCTATTCTAAAAACTCCTACTCCATTTACTGTTGGTATTTTCTCTGAAGCAGGGAAAGGTAAAACTTCATTAATGAAGTTTATTCAAAAACAAATTGCCTTGACAAAAAATGATGATGAAAAAATTATAAGTCTGTTTTTTAATGCATGGAAATTTGAAAATGATGAACATCCTTTATTAGATTTATGCAGTGCAGTAGAAAGAACTATTCAAAAAAACAGAAACAACTTTGATGAAGATGTAGTAGTAAATATTCTTGATTATATCAAATACTTAAAATATGCAGTTGCAAATATAAAAATTCAATTAGATACTATTAAAACCAATGAAACAACAGATAATATAGATGAGAACCTTGAAAAACATCTATTAAATCAAAGTACTTTTTTTCAAATATTTGAATTGCTAAAAGGTCTAGAGAAAATTTTAAATGAAGAAAACTTTAAAATTGTAATATTTATTGATGATTTAGATAAATGTTTACCAAAAAATGCAGTTAAACTATTAGAAAGTATTAATCTAGTACTTGATTTAAAAGGTCTTTCATTTGTATTAGCAGCAGATAGAGAGATACTAGAAAACTTTCTTGAAGATAGAAGAAAAAGTAAATTTGATGAAAATAGCGAACAATCAGGAAAAACTTACCTAGACAAGATGGTACAGTTGCCATTTTATCTTCCTTCTTACAATGGAAAGATATCTAATCTAATTGATAATATCTATGCTAAAACCAACACTAGTGATACATTAGAAGACTCAATTAAAAATGTTATTCTTTCAATTTCATCACTTGATAATATAACACCTAGATTTATTATAAGATTAATAAACAGAATAAAAGTTAGTTCTAAAATTTTTATGAAAATAAATCCAAATACTACACTAAAACATGATGTAATATACTCTTTATTTGCTATTTCTTGTACTCTTGAAGAGCTTTATAACGATATTTATCAAGTATTAGTTAAAAATGACCCTGTAGTTAAATATCTTATAAAAACAATACAACATGAAACATATATAAAAGAAGACTCTAGTCTTCATTTAAATATTAATAAAACACAAAAAGAACAGTTATTGCAGGTTTTAGAAAACGACTATGATGCATTAAGAATGATTTTTAGTACAGAGCAGGGTAAATATTGGTTAGAACATAGAAAGTTTAGAGTTGAAACATTTGAATTTCTACATTCAAACTCATTTGAAGAAGTATCAACAAGTACTCCTGTATATAAAACAGATTTTGAAGATACAATTGTTTTAATTGATGATAAAGATGTAAATGAAAAAGAATTTATAAAAATACCAAATCAGAATTTTGAAATGAGTAAATATGTTATAACTAATAAATGGTTCAATGAATTTATTGATTCAAATGGATATACTGAAACAAAATTTTGGACAGATATGGCATCTAAGATCTGGCTAATGAACAATAAAGTAAGCTCATTAGATGAAAAATATGAAGAAATGTTAGAAAAAGAAAAAAACTATTATAAGAAAAAATACAAACAAAACCTACTAAAAGAAAATTTCAATAAAGATTTACAACCTGTTGTTTATGTTACATATTATGAAGCAAAAGCCTTTTGTAACTATTTATCAAGCATTGATGATGAATATAATTATGACATTCCCTCAAAAGAACAATGGGACTATGTAGCAAGAGCAGGGGAAGAGGAAAGATTATTTCCATGGGGAAATACATGGAATAAAAACTATTGTAATAACTCATCTAATCAACTTCATAAAACTTCAGAAATAGGGGCTTTCCCACAAGGAAACTCTAAATTTGGTATAAGTGATATGGTTGGAAATGTTTGGTCTTGGACATCAAGTTTAGAGAAAAATGAATATAACTACTTAAAAGGTGGTTCATGGAACTTTGCTGATTCTTCATACTTTAAAGTATCAAATAATAAAATGACCTTTTTCAACAATCCAAGCTTTCAATACTATGATATTGGATTCTTTTGTATTAGAACAAAAAAATAAATACAAATAAACTAACTTTCCAAAACTTTATTTAATTTTGGAAAGTTTCTATTTTATCATTAACTTCTTTTATAATTTTAGACCAATCTTTTATAAAAGGTTTATAAGTAGTTTTCTTATCATCTTCTAAAGATAAATAAGTTCTAATATAACTTCTTTTTTTTGCAATTGAATCATGAATTATCTCATTACATTTAGATAACCCAAATACTTTTAATCTCTCAAAATGAGGGTATTTACTTTTGACTCTATTAAATGAAAAAATAGTATCTTTTAATCTATCTTCATCTACACCTGTTGTAACAAACAAAAGGTTTTTATTTAGTTCAAATAAATTACTTGCAGTAATTAAACAACCAGTATGATCAAGATATGGATTTTCACCAGTAGGCAAAATAATCAAGTTTGATCTCTTAATAAGTTGTAAAATTGTTTTATCGAGAACAAAACATCCTGCTAAATCTATAATAACAACTTTTGACTCTTTTAGTTTATCATCACTTTTAAAATCATAAGTTAAATAAGTGTTATCATAAAAATTCACATTTCCAGAAATAGCTGAACCTTGATCATTTGTTATGTATGGAATATTAAACTCTTTTGCTAAACCTAAAGACAATACTGACTTACCAATTCCACCTTTATATCCTGCTCCAAAAATAATAAATTTACCTTCTAAAGAGTTCAACAATAACTTATTAAGTTTAAAAAAATTCATCTATTTTCCTGCTTATCTAATAAAATATTTTATCCAATTATTTATGACTAAAGATTATACATAATTTATTTTAAACTAACTTTAACAATTATTCTGTAATAATACAAACGATTATTTATGAATCAGTTTAAAAATACACTATCAAGGGCTTTAAGACGTGAATTTTGAAAATTATAATAATATCTATAAAGAAATATTAGATGATGAAACAGGAGACTTGTCTGCAAACTATTTATTAAATAAATATGAAATAAAACATGAAGAAGAATTACTTAATATATTAAATCAAATTAAGAAAAATGAATATATAAGTAGCGATAATAAAATAATAAATAGATTAATCAATGAACTTGATGAAGATGATAATCTATTAGATATCAATGAAATCATAAATATAAAAGATAAAGTTATAAATGTCAATGAATTTGATCTACAAAATGAAGAGCCTGAAGAAAAAATAGATATAGAAACAGATGAAATTATAAAAGACAAATCAGAAAAAAGCCAAAATATCATCAATGAAACAACTAACAAGAAAAACTATTTTCTTTATATCATACCAATTGTATTGTTAGGTTTAGTATTATTCTTTTTTAATAGTTCAGAGGAAGAAAAAACAGAAAAAACTATGATAGTTAAAAATGAAAAAGTTATAGAAGAAGAGAAAAAAACTATAACTGCAGAACTAAAAGAAGAAAAAATATTAAGCACAGAAATAGAAGAGAAAAAAACTTCTATAGAAACTCCTGTAAAAAAAGTAGAAGAGGTTAGTGTTAAATTAACAAACGAAATAAAAGAAGATATAAAAGATAAAGATATAGATGAAACTGAAAAAGTAGTAAAAGAAAATGTAAGTAATGATATTGAAAACACCATAGAAAAAACTTCAAATTCTGAAGCTACACTAAATAAAATTGAAGAATCAACAAAAGAAATTTTATCAGAAAATAAAAGTACTATTAAACTTAAATCTTTAGATCAAATATCTAAATACGTAAAAAAATTAAAAGTAGAAGATAATAAATTATTGTTTGAAGGAAATTACTACTCTGAAAATAATGATTTATTTGGTTTTAAAATCTTTAAAATTACTCCATTATACGTAAAATTTGAAGATGAAAATAAAAATATTAGAAAAAGATTTTTAATTAAAAAATAATATTAAAGGAAATAAATGAAAAATTATATTTTTTTACTAGCATCAGTAATTATATTTGCAGGTTGTAATGCAAATAATCAACCACAACCAAAAGAGCAACCTGTTGTACAAGAAAAAGTTGTAGAAGAAAAAGTAGAAGAAAAAGAAGTAGTTAAAAAGAAAGTTGTTAAACAAAAAACGAAAAAAACTACTGGTACATACTATAGAATGGTTACAAAAAGTATTGAAGTATTTTCTTACAAGGGTCGATTAAGTACTGCTATTCAAATAGATGAAAAGAAACTAAAAAACCCATTTTATATTAAAGGTAATTTAATAAAAATTGAAAAAGTTTATGATTCATCTATAGGTGAGCAATATGGTAAAATTGCTGGTAAAAACTTATTAGTATCAATGGATGACCTTACAACTTATACAAAAAAATAATGAATATAGTGTAAATTTACACTATATTCCAAAAGCTAAAAACCAATTTGAAAGCCATATACAAAATTGCAAATAACTAATCTAATAAGTAAAAAAAATATACTCTTATTTTTGATAACATTTTGTATTCTTGGGGCATATATTATATACTTAAATATAAATATTTATAATTTAAAAGATACAATTAAAACAAAAGATGAACTTTATAAAATACAAATTAATAATAGAATTAATGAAATAAATCTTTTAAACGATCAATTAGTTGATTTACAGCAAATACTTAATATAGGACTTGATCTTTCAAAAAAAGATAATATTTATTTAAATACAAAACTAGGAGAAAAAGATAAAGAGTATATATTGAACTCTATTCCTAGTGGTTCTCCATTAGAAAGAACTTTTATTACTTCAAAATATGGTTATAGGATACATCCTCTTACTAAAAAAAGAAGACTTCATACAGGAGTAGACTTTAAAGCAAAAATAGGAACACATATATATTCTCCAGCAGATGGAGTAGTTATAAAAGCTAGAAACTTTGATCCAGGAGGATATGGTAAAATGATAACAATCGCACATAACTTTGGATTTAAAACACTTTATGGTCATATGAGTGATATATATGTAAAAGAAGGACAGATAATACAAAAAGGAACTCTCTTAGGTTTAACTGGTAATACAGGGCAGAGTAGTGGACCACATTTACATTATGAGGTAAAATTTGCAGAAAAATTTGTAGAACCCATAAATTTTGTTTATTGGAATAATAAAACATTTAATACTATTTTTACAAAAGATTTAAGCTTAGATTGGGAAAAATTAATTCTATTAGTAAAAGAAAGAAAAAATGATTAATAAGGGAAAAAATGTTTAACGAAAAAGATAAATATCAAAATATATTGACACAATTACATGAGTTAAATAGAAATATTGTATTAAATGAAAATGAAAAAATGGAACAAATAACGCAAAGAATTGAAAGTTTAGAAGAAAAAATAGAAAAATCATCTAATAATACAAACAAAAAGAATAATGATAAATTCTTTTTATCAATCATAATAATTACTTTATTTAATACACTTTTATTATTATTTATACTTTTTACATATAATACAGAAGAAGACTCTATTATAAAAGAAAATAATAAAGAGACTATTCAAATTGAAGAAAAACCTAAACTCAATGAAAAAGAAATTAATAAAACAACTATAGAAGAAAATACTAATAATGAAGATGTTTTATCTTTCAATGAAAAAAGCATTATCGCATTTGAAGAAGATGAAGAGTTTGTTGAAATTAAACCAATAATACGTAAAGGAACTCAATACAATTGTAAAGATGATGAAAACACATACAAAATCCCTTATACAGTAGAGATTAAAGGTAAGTTATATTCTGATAAATTTAAATTCATACTACAAGAAAATTCTGAAACTAAGGAATGTACAATATTAAAAGAATATATGTAATACATTATTCTTTTAATATATTAGTATTGAAAACTATAATTTTCAAACTTTTATGGACTGAACAAAAGAAGACCTCTTATCTTCTTTTATTGTTTGAAAACTCTATTATATACTTAGAAATATCATTTAAATGTATGATATCTTTAACTGCACCTTTTTTAATTGCTTTTGCAGGCATTCCAAAAACCACACAGCTCTCTTCATTTTGAGCAACAGTATATGCACCATTGTCATGTAATTCTTTCATTGCAATACTTCCATCATCTCCCATACCTGTCATCATTACAGCCATTGCTGCACCACCAACAGTATTGTTTACTGATCTAAATAAAACATCAACACTTGGTCTATGGTGACTAACTTTAACAGTATCTAGCAATTTTGTTTTATAATCTTTCCCACTAGCTTTTTCTATAGTTAAATGCATATTACCTGGAGCTAAATACGCATGTCCTTTTTCTAATATCATTCCATCTTGTGCTTCATGTACTGTAAGTGATGAATTATCATTTAATCTATCTGCAAATGATTTTGAAAAACCATAAGGTATATGCTGAGTAATTAATATAGGAGGAAGGTTATTTGTTAAACCCTTAAAGACCTTTAAGAGTGATTCAACACCACCAGTTGATGAACCTATTACAATAAGTTTCTTACCATTTAGCATCGAAGCTTCTAAAGGAATCACTTCATCTGGATGAACCTTTCTTTCGACCTCTATTGCCTTTTTAGAAATGACTTTTTTTGTTGCTTTTGGTTTTTTTAAAGTATATCTTTTAAGTAAAAAGGTAAGATTAAGTAAATTCTCTTTTATTCTTTCAGAAAAAGAGCTCATAGGTTCACCTGTCTCAGGTTTAGGAATAAAACCAACAGCACCATCATCAAAAATATCATTACCTCTTACACTTTCACCAGAAATAACAACTGCTGGCATAGGATGTAATCGCATAAGATTTCTTAAAAATGTTACACCATCCATTTTTGGCATATTTATATCTATCGTAACTAAATCAGGCTCATATTCTTTTATTTTTTCTCTAGCATCATATGCATCTATAGCTTCAGAAATAACTTCAAACTCATCAATACTATTAATCATATCTTTAATAATTCTTCTCATTGAAGGAGAATCATCTATTACTAAAACCGTATACATCTTTACCCTATTCTATTATATTAAAATAATTCAATTTCCATCTCTGGCTCTGCTGCAGGAGTATCATCACCAAATAAGTCAACACCACCAACATACTCTTTGATAACTGGTGCTTTTGTAATTTCTGTTTGTAATGCTTTTTCTTCATTAAGAATTTTATTATCTGTTTCACTCTTCTGAGTAACTTTTATAAATGTTTCAAAAGTATCAGCTAAAAGAATAAGTCGACCATGCTCACCTCTTGTGTGTTCACTTACTAATTTAAAACCTTCTGATTTACAAAAGTCTTTTGCAAACTCAACATTTCTATGTCCAATTGAATTTGAAGAAAGATTATTTAGTTGCATAATGTCTGCACCACCTGAAATTTTTGCACTCATATTTTCTTTACTACATCCAAGTTTATACATTTCATTTAACATTGCTTCTACAGAGTATAAACCATATTTCATATCATCATTTGTACTACTTGTTGAAGGTAATAAAAAATGATTCATTCCTTTAACTTTTTTAACATTATCATAAAACATAATAGCAACACAAGAACCTAATAGTGTTTTAAAAGCTATATTATCTATATCTTTACCAACAGCGAACTCTCCACCAATGATAGTGTGAGTATTATAACCTTTTGTTTTTTGCGTAAATCTTGAAATAGAAGCCTTTTCTATTCCACCATCTTTATGTCCAATTACAATCAATGTAATTCCTTTATTTTAATAAAAATATTTTGCCCTACTCTTTGTACATAATTTATTAAATCATGAGGATTTTCAGAATGTCCTATATATAAAGTACCACCCATTTTTAAATGTGAAAAAAGTTTTCTCAGTATTTTATTTTGATCTTCTGCAGAAAAATAAATTAATACGTTTCGACAAAAAATAACGTCAAAATAATTACTTTCAAAAGGATAAGAACTATCATTTAAATTATTTACTTGATAAGTAACCATTTTTTGCAATTCTGGCTTAACTTTTATTAGTATTTCTTCACTAGCTAGTGTCTTTTTAACTCTTTTTTTAAAATATTTTTGTGGTTTTATCCAATCAGGAAATTCTTTTGATGACTTTGAATATCTATATACTCCATTAGCAGCATATTGTAATACATTTGTATCTATATCCGTGGCTAAAATTGAAGCATTTATTCTCTTGCTTTGTTCTTCACTCGCTTCTAAAACTGTCATTGCCATAGAATAAGGTTCTTCTCCTGTAGAAGAAGCAGAACAATACATTTTTATATCTTGCCCAGATTTAGCAAATTCTGGTAAAACTCTATCTTTTAAATCTGTAAAATGAAAATCTTCTCTAAAAAAATGTGTTTTATTAGTAGTAAAAGAATTAATAAACTCCATTGTATGTGTACCATTCTCAATAGCAACAAGAAGTTCATCTATATCACCACTATATTTAGTATCACGTTTAAGTTTATGAAGTCTATTTGAAATCATAATATCTTTATTCTCTGCAAGTGTAATACCTGTCAAAGAATAAAGAAGAGATTTTACTTTTTCATGTAAAGCATTATTATCTAGCATATTATCTTTATGATGCAATTTGCGATGTTGTCATCGTTTTTTCTATTTTGATTTGGGCATTAATAATCCCTAACACATCAAGAATAAGACCAATACTACCATCACCTCTAACTGTGGCTGCCCCTATTCCTTCAACACTTCTAAAGTTTTTATCAAGTGGTTTTACAACTACTTGATGTTGATTCAGGAATTCATCTATAGAAATAGCTACTTTTGTAGTTCCTGATTTAACAACAATTAACATTCCATCTTCTAAGTTATCAAATGTTGGTTCAACTCCAAATAATTGATGAATTCTAACCACTGGAATAAATTCTTCTCTTAACATTAGTAAATCTTGAGAACCATCACCAATTTTTTTAATCATATCTGACGTTGGTTGTAAAGATTCAACAATTGCACTTAGAGGTAAGATATATTTTTGATCTCCTACTGCAATATCAAGACCATCAAGAATTGCAAGAGTAAGTGGTAACATAATTGTTATTATAGTACCCTCACCTAATGTTGTATCAAGTTTAATTGCACCACCAAGTTTTTGAATATTTGTTTTAACAACGTCCATTCCAACACCACGACCAGAAATATCAGTAACTTGGTCTGCAGTTGAAACTCCAGCACCAAATACCAACATAGCTTTTTCATTATCACTCATAGTGTTATATTGATTTTCATCAATTTGCCCTTGGTCTAATGCTTTTAAAGCTACTTTTGTTGCATCAATACCTTTACCATCATCTTCAATTGTAATAATCATTTGACCATTAGCTTGTTCCGCTGAAATTATAATAGAACCAACTTCATCTTTTCCACTTGCTGTTCTAATATCAGGAGTTTCTAATCCATGATCTAAAGAGTTTCTAATAATGTGCATTAAAGGATCAGTTAAACCTTCAATCATAGCTTTATCAATCTCAACATTATCACCAAAATGTTTGAACTCAACTTTTTTATCAAGTTTTTTAGAAATATCTCTTACAACTTTTGGGAATTTTGAATAAATTGATTCCATTGGTACCATTCTGATACTCATTATAGAATCTTGCATATCTCTAATATGTCTTTCTAATAATTCAAGTCTTTCTAATACTGCATTTCTAGTTTTTGTTTCTTCAATAGAAGTAGAAAATTGTGTAAGCATTGCATTTGTAATAACTAAATCTCCTACATTATTCATCAATAAATCAATTTTATCAAGGTTAACTCTAATATTATTTGATGCTGCAGATTTTTTATTTGTGTCTTTTTCTGCTCGTGCAGGTCTTTTTGAAGCAGGTTTAGCAGGCTCTTTTGGAGCAGCATTAACGGCTTTTGGAGCAGTTTCTGCTGGAGCTTCAACTACTTTTTGAGTAGGAGTATTTATTTCTTTTTCTTGATCTTCATTATTTGCTTTTATTTCTGCATCAGGTGTAATCTCTGGCATATCATCAAAAAAACCAAAATCTTCACTCTCTTCGTGTTCTATAACTGGAGTAACTGCAGTTTCAGATTTTTTATCTAATGCATCATCAAAAAAACCATAATGATCATTATCTTTTCCTATTTCATCATCATTGAAAAATCCATATGAAACATTAAATTTATCATTATCAATTTCAGAATCATATAAGCCAAAGTTATCAGAAAAGTTATCATCAGATGAATTGTCTTCCGATGATTCTTCAGCAACTTCAACAGTAGGTATTGTTTCTTCTACTTCAACTGGTGTCTCACCACTAATGTAAGCTCTAATAACAACTAATAATTCAGTTGTCATTTCAGTAAATGTCTCTCTTGTTAATTCTTCAGAAACTTCTAAATCAAGAAGTTCTTTCATAACATCTAAACCATCAATTAATGTTCCTGCCATTTCTGGTATAAATTCAATCTCATGATTTCTAAGTTTATCCATCATGTTTTCAACATCATGTGTAAACTCTGCAAATAAAGTTAATTCAACTGATGCTCCACTACCTTTTAAAGTATGAACATCACGGAAAAGCTGACCCATTTCATCATCAGTTAATGATCCATTATTTTCAGCTTCCAATAAAACATTATCTGCGGATTCAAAAAGCTCTTCAGCTTCTTCAACGAACATCTCTCTATATTTAGAAATATCAAAACCAGACATGATAAAACCTTTCTATTATCTACTTAATACTATATTAACTGCTTTTAGTAATTGTTCAGGAACAAAAGGTTTTACAATCCATCCTGTAGCACCTGCAGCTTTACCTTTTGCTTTCATTTCATCACTTCTTTCAGTTGTTAAAACTAAAATAGGTCGTGAAGCATAAGTAGGAAGCTTTCTTAACTCACCAATTAATGTTAATCCATCCATATTTGGCATATTAACATCAGTAATTATTAAATCAAATGTTGCTGCTTTAGCTTTCTCTAAACCATCTACACCGTCTACCGCTTCTGTTACATCAGTATATCCACCTTCGTTAAGTGCATAATTTAGCATATCTCTTAACATTGTAGAGTCATCCACGATTAGTAGCTTAGCCATAAAAACCCCTTATTTTATTCTATAAAAATATTATTTTAACTATATTAACCAAAGAAATATTAATTTTAGTTTAGTAATTAAATTAATTATAACAAATTATTAATTATATATTAGTTGAAAAAATCGCACTTTCTATTAGTTATTTATAATTGTATTTAATTTACTCATAAACTACTATTAAAATTATTAGAATGATTTTATTTAAAAATGTATTGTATATTGTTATTTTTTGAAGATTTTATTAAATTAAAGAAATAAACCTCTTAAAAGAGGCTTATTTTTACTATAAAGAACTTGAAGCTAGTTCAATTCTATCTCGTGTTACTTTTAGAACTTTTATTTCCACACTGTCATCTACTTTAAGTACATCTTCTACTTTTTTAACTCTTTGTTTTGAAATTTTAGAAATATGTAATAATCCTTCTCCACCTTTTGGTAACTCAACAAAAGCACCAAAATCTGCAATTCTCACAACTTTTCCAGTTAAAACTTGATCAATAGTATAAAGTTTTTCAAAATCAATATTTTTCTTTCCATGATCTTTTCTTGCTGGAGCATTATTTGAAATAGATTTGATATGTTCACAAGCATCTAATACATTTTGTTTATTATCTCCACTAACTTTCACATTACCAGTATCTCTGTCTAAATCTATAGATACTGAGAATTTTTCAATAATCTCTTTAATTGTTGCACCAGCTTTTCCAATAATTACCATAAATTTACTTGGATCAATTGCAAACTGTTCTAATATAGGTAAAGCTTCACTTGGAATTATTTCTTCTGCTGCTTCTTCCATTATACCTAAAATATGGTCTCTTCCTTCTTTAGCTTGAAGTAATGCTTCTTTTAGTACTGATAATTCAATCCCACCAAGCTTAATATCCATTTGTAATGCAGTTATACCTTTATTTGTACCAGCTACTTTAAAGTCCATATCACCATCGTGATCTTCAAGACCCATAATATCAGTTAATACAGAATAATTATCTCCTTCAACAACCATTCCCATTGCTACACCTGCAACAAGATTAGAAATCGGAATTCCTGCAGCTTTTAAAGCTAATGAACCACCACAAACAGTGGCCATAGAAGATGAACCATTTGATTCTAATATTTCTGAAACTAATCTAATTGTATCTCCAAAATCTTTATCAATAGTAGCTTCAAGTGCTCTTTTCCCTAAATTTCCATGTCCAAGTTCTCTTCTTCCTACATTAAACATAGGTTTTGCTTCACCAACTGAAAATCCTGGGAAATTGTAATGAAGCATAAAATTATCAATATTTGCAGATTTTTCTGTTAATACTTCATACATTTGTCCATCTTTTGGACCAGCTAATGTTCCAACAACTAAAGCTTGTGTTTCTCCTCTAGTAAATAAACAAGATGAATGAGCAGAAGGTAAAATGTTTGTATCAATAGAAATTGGTCTTACATCTTTTAATCCTCTTCCATCAGCTCTTACTTTATCATTTACAATCATACCTCTAACAACTTCTCTTTTTACAATAGAAACTGCCTCATAAACATCAGCAAATTCAATTTCATTTGAAGTACAATATTCATTTTCAGAAATAACTTTTGCTAAATCTTTTAATTCTGTAGCTCTTTCACTTTTTGCAAGTTTCTTAACAGCCGCATTTATATCTTCTAAATAAGTATCTCTTACATGAGAAATTAAATCTTCAGAAATTGTAAATTCTATAAGTTCTACATCTTTTATCTCTTTACAAACTTCTGAAAACCCTACTTCATAAGTTGAATTTGCTTCATTAAGTGCTTTTTGTGCAATCCCAATTGCTTCAACTAAATCATCCTCTGTCATTTCATTTGTTTCATGTACTTTTGAGAATGCTTCAATATCAACTTCTACCATCTCTTCAGAAGAAATAGCTTTCATTTCAATCATTAATAATTCTTCTTTTGTACCAGCAACATATAAGTCTAGAGTTGATTCATCCATTTTTGTTAAAGGAGGATTTACTACATATTCACCAGCAATTTTTGCAACTCTTACACCAGCAACTGATTTTTTAATTGGTAAATTAGATGAATAAACTGCTGCACTTGCTGCATTTAAAGCTAGAGCTTGTAAATCTACGTCTTTATCAGCACTTAAAACAATAACGGTAATTGTTGTAGGATAAACATAACCTTTTGGGAAAAGTGGTCTTAAACTTCTGTCAATAACCCTAGCAGTCAATGTTTCAAACTCACCTGGTTTTGCTTCTCTTTTAAAAAACCCTCCAGGAAGTTTTGCAGCAGCATATGTCTTTTCAATATATTGTACTGTTAAAGGAGTAAAGTCCTCAGATACTGGATTATCAAATTCACTAACAACTGTTGCTAAAACAACTGCATTTCCTAATTTTGCTAATACAGAACCATTTGCTTGTTTAGCAACTTTTCCAAATTCGAAAATCTCTTGTTTTCCATTTAACTCAAATTCACATACTGTTGACATATAATTTATCCTTTATTATTTTTAATTTCTTCATAAGTAATTTCTTCTAATTGATCATAATAAAAATCTATAGTTATAAAATGATCTAAACTTTTTACATAATACAAATCATCTGCTATTGATTCTATTGTATTTATACTAGCTGTGGGCAAAATAGGTATTGCAACAGAAACTGACTTTGCACCCAAATTAATAGCTGTTTTAATACAAGCCATCATTGTTAAACTTGTATTTAAACCTTCATCAATTAATAGAACATTTTTATGTTCTAACTTTTCAAGCTTCTTTCCTTTTCTATATTTATTTACACAAGAAGATAATTCATTTTCAAAAATATATCTTGATTTAGAAAAAATAAAATCCAAACTAATATCAAATGCTTTTACTAGTTCTTCATGGATTACAACCTCTTCTGTTTCAGTAACAATCGCTACCTCGCATTCTTCATTATTTGGCGAGTATACTTTTCTTGAGAACATAATATCAAATTTAGCATCTAACTCATTTGCAATTATTTTAGCAATTGGATTTGCCCCATATGAAGTTGCAACGACTATCCAATCTTCCAATCTCATTTTACTAATTGGTAAAACATCAATTAGTCTATAAGCAGCTACTTCTCTATTTTTGAAATAAATTTTATCAGGTGTCATTAGTTATCAACATCCTCTTGTTCTAATTCATACTCATGTTGTATACCACCTAATGGTTTTAAAAGTAATTGTAAATAAATAATATCTTGTTTTGTTGGATCACCATCTGTTGTTGATGAAGCAATAATCTCTTTTTCATATTTTATATCTAAATTCCAACATTTATCTGTAATTCCAAATATAAATGATTGCTTACTTCTTAATTTTTCTTCTAAATTATAATTTGTATAATATCCTATAGAATATTCATCAGATAATTTGTATTTTAAGTCAATTTGATAAGATTCTAAATCCTCTTTTCCAGAATTAGGAGTGTCTTTTGACATATAATGTCCAAGTTTCATTGAAAAGTTATCATATGTTAAAGAAAAAGAAGAAGAAGATTCAATTAACTTATGATCTTGATGATTATAAGTAAGTTTATTCTTCACAGAACCAAGTATATAATTATAAACTATTTCATTTTCCATATTTTGAAATTTTGCATCATCAAATTCATCATATAAAATTGATTGTTTTAACTTATGGTTAACAATTTGTTTTAAGTTTTCTTTATCATAAAATGATTGATTAATCCCTAAAGTAATACTATCTGAACTTCTTGTAACAGGGAAAGGAGATAATTCTGAAATACTATCTGAATCAAAATATAAATCACCATCTTCTTTAATAATATTAGAATGAGAATATTGTGCACTTAAATTCATTGTATGAATATATTTTTCATAAGGTTTAATCAAATCTGAACTTAGACCAATTGTAGTATTACTCTCAATATATGTAGCATCTTCTAATAATGTATCTGTATTTCCATAATCAAATTTATTTGCACTAAATTCATGTTTTGCGATTAATTGTATATAATCATCAAAAAAAGAATATGAATATGAGATAGGTAAATTAAATTCATATTGATTTGCAGTAATTCCATCTCTTCTTGTATGGTTTGTATATTTTATATCTGTAGAATATAATAGTTTATCTAACAAGAAAGGTCTTGAATAAGTATGAGCCTGAAGTTTTGGTAATTCTTGCATAGTTGCTGCATTTGAATCATTATCAGTATCAATATAGTATCTAAAATACGAACCTAAAAAATAGCTAGGAGTGTCATAAATATAATTAATTTTTGATTCAACATACCGCTCGGTATCATCTTTATATTTATCATCTTCTAAAGTTTTATATTCAATATCATTTAAATAGTTTATAGAAACAAATAATCCATCTTTAGTACCTTTTTTATTTGCAAAAAGATTGTATCTTTTATAATCTATATCAAAACCATAGTGTTCCTGATTTCTTAAATCATTTTCAAGTTGATAATCTTTCTTTTCTCCAAAATATCCTCCACTAACTTTTAGTATAGAATCGATACTATCTGCATACCTAATATATGCATACATACCAGCACCTCTTTTTGCCCTAAATTGAGGTATTATTTCTATATCATAATTTTTAGCAGGGGCAATATATATTGGCTGAGAATAAGTTCCACCTTCACTTTTTGAATATCCAATTGTAGGCATTAAAAGTCCAGTTCTTCTTTCAGTATTTGTAGAAAAGCCTAAATAAGGAGTATATAAAACAGGAATATCTTTAACATATAACCTTGCATTATAAGTATTAATCCATTTATCTTCTGTATCATAGTCTGCACTAGACATTCTTATACTCCAATCAGGATCAACACAATCACAACTAGAGAAAATAGAAGAAGCTAAAGAAATTACATCATCTTTTTTTTCAGAATCTTTAGAATTTATCCAAATAGCACCTTCTTCTTCAAAGAACATATTTGGTTTTTGATATAGATCATCACTATTTACATCTAAAAAAGCATATTCACTTTTGGTTTGTACATTATTGTCTTTTAAAATTACTACATCATCAAAAAGCTCAAAAGTTCCTTTGTTTTTGTCATATATGATTTTTTGAGCTGTAATATAATATGTAGGAGAAAAAATAACAACATTTCCAGTTGCTATCATTATATTGTTTTTAGAATCAACATTATTTGCAATTACTTGAAATTTTTCTACCTGTGCTTCTAACGAAACTACTAATATAATTGTTGCAAGAAATTTTCTAAGCATTTACAACCAACGTTCTACCAATTTTATCATGTAAAGTTTGTCTTCCATCATTAAAGAATCCAAAAATAAATCCTATATAAAAAAACATCTCACTCGCAAGTCTCATAAAAGATCTTATTATTGCTGTAAAGATTGAAACCCTTCCAAAGTGGTTAAAATCAACTACTCTTATCTTAGTAATAATTTTTCCAATTGTTGCCCCATAATACCATACAAATAAAGTTTGATAAATAAATTTTAAAAATAAAATTTGCCAAACAAATTCATTCATTACAACCAATACAGATACTAAATCATTACCACTCGCAGCTATATTTTCCCAATACATAGCTATTATAATAAAAGTAACAAGGAAATCATCAATCACAAAAGCCATAGCTCTTGAACGCATAGAAGCTAATTCTAAATTATCAGTATTCATATCTAGAGATTTTCTTCTTATTTCAATGCTTGATATGCAATATCAGTTCTAATTTTCTTACCAGCAAAATGTACTTGCCCGCAAAGTGCATAAGCTCTATCTCTAGCTTTCTTAATAGAGTCTCCAAATCCTACACATAATAAAACTCTACCACCTGTAGCAAATAGTTTATCGTCTTCTTTTGATACTCCTGCATAAGAGATATGAGTATTATTTAAAATATCTTCATCAACTATATCATCTACAATAATTTCTGCAGGTTCACTTGAACCATATGGATAATTTGCACTTGCCATTACAACAGCAACTCCAAACTCATCTTTAATTTTGATATCTAATTTATCAAGTTGTTTTGTAGCACCTTTATAAAATAATTCAGAAACAGGAGTTTCTAATAAAGGCATTAAAATTTCACACTCTGGATCACCAAATCTTACATTATATTCTAATATAATAGGTTCACCATTTACAACCATTACTCCAATAAAAAGAACACCTTCAAAAGGTGCTCCTTCTTGTTTCATACCTTCTAGTGTTGGTTTAATAACTCTCTCTTCAACTTTTTTATAAATGTCATCATTTACAAGTGGTGTTGGAGCATATGCACCCATCCCACCAGTATTAGGACCCGTATCTCCATCCCCTATTCTCTTATGGTCTTGTGCTGCAGGTAAAACTTTATAGTTTTCTCCATCACAAATAGCAAAGATTGATAATTCATATCCATCTAAAAACTCTTCAACAACAATTGAAGTTCCTGCATCTCCAAAAGAAGTACCTGCTAACATATCAGATGCAGCTTCTTTTGCTTCTTCTTTTGATTGTGCAATAATTACACCTTTCCCACCACATAATCCATCTGCTTTTACAACAATTGGAGCCGTCATAGTATCAATAAAGTCATGTGCTTCTTTTTCATTTGTAGTCTCAATAAACGCTGCTGTTGGTATGTTATATTTCTTTAAAATATTTTTCATATAAACTTTTGAACCTTCAAGTTGCGCTGCAGCCTTACTTGGTCCAAATACAGTTAATCCATTTTCTTTGAAAATATCAACAACACCATCTACTAATGGAGCTTCCGGTCCAACAATTGTTAAATCAATTCTATTTTCTTTTGACCAAGATGCTAATTCGTTATAATCTTTTATATTAATATTTGTACCTAAATTATCAGTTGCACCATTACCTGGCATAAAATATAAGTTATGTTCTTCAGTTTCTTTAGATATAGCTAACCCTATAGAGTATTCTCTTCCACCACTACCAAGAATTAAAATGTTCACTAGATTTTCCTTAAAATGAGTAATAAATAAAACGATCCAAGTAGACGTTAACCATCAAAATGGCCCACAAAAGCCAACGATAGCACGTAAGAATAACACTTTAGGAGCAGAAATACAAAAAGTAAACGCTACACACCGTGTAATTACAATTACATACAAAAATATAGTATCGGACCCTCAACAATGGAAATCCCGTACTACTTAGATGTCTTAATTTTATCTAATAATATTTAAATTAAACATTAAACTATAGGCTTCTTAGCAAGTTTTATACATTCTTCAATAGAAGTACTAGAAGATATCTCATATTTTATATTTTCTGGTAAATATTTAGCTGTAGTTTTTCCTATTACAATGGCTCTTAAAGTATCATTCCACTGATATTTCTTGAAAAAACAATTTACACTTGAAGGAGAGGTAAAAACTATTGTAGAATTATTTTCAATCTCCTTATCTAATGAATCAATATTTGATACTGTTTTATATGTTATTAACTCATCAATACAAATATTATTCTTTTTAAGTATATCAACAAGATTTGAAACTACTTTTTTTGCTCTTATATATAAACATCTTTTATCTTTTAATAATGGTATTAATTCTTTTGCAAACTCATTTCCATGAGAACTTTTTCCAATAAACTTAACTCTTCCATTATATTCATCTATAACTTTTGCAGTTTTAGGTGCTATTGCATAAGAATCTATATTTTTCCACTCTTTATTAAAACTATCAAGAGAATAAATAGCATTTTTAGATGTAAAAATAAGTGCATCATAGTTTTTTAGATTTATATTTGAAGATATAAATTCTATCTTAAAAACTTCTAAGTTTTCTACACCTTCAAAAGGTATATTATTCAATAAATATATTTTACTCATGATTGTAAATGATGCTCCTTGAAGTCTTTTTCTTGAATAGCATTTACAGCAGATTCAAGATTATTATATATTTCAGAATTTTTATATACTTCATGAGTATCAACATTTAATACTTTTCTTTTATCTGAATGTTTTAATAATAATATAGTTTTTATATTTTTGTCTTTTGTTCTAGTTATAATTTCTTCAATCATAAATATTGCAGAAATATCCATAAAGGCCACATTTAGACAATCTAATATAATAAATTTTGTATTAGGATTAATTTTATCTATTTTTCTATCAAGAACAGAAGCAGTACCAAAAAATAAGGAACCTTCAATTTTTAATATTTTTGTATCTTTATTTTCAACATCAATATCAAAATTTACTTTATTTTTAGCATGTCTTGTTTGCATTCTTGTACTTTTTGATATTTTATATATTGCTAAAATTGAAGCAAATGTTATTCCTGCACCAACAGCCATAATTAAATCAACAAAAATTGTAAGTAAGAATACTGTAATCATAATCAATAAATCATGCTTTGAAACTTTTCCCATAATATTTAAAAATTTATAATCTAAAATATCGAATCCAACTTTAATTAAAATACCAGAAAGAACTGATAAAGGTATTTTAGAAGCTAAAGGTGCTAAAAATAAAACTATAAATAAAAGTGCAATAGAATGTATCATCCCAGATACTCTTGATGTTCCACCACTTTTTATATTTATTACCGTCCTCATTGTTGCTCCAGCACCTGGAATTGCTCCAACTAATGAACAAAGAGAGTTCCCTATACCTTGTGCAATAAGCTCCTTGTTTGGCTTATGTTTTGTTTTTGTCATTGAATCTGCAACAAGAGAAGTTAATAAAGTATCAATAGAACCTAAAAGAGCCAAAGTAATTGACAAGGTAAGAATAGTATCTAGCTGTAAAATATCAAATTTTGTAGGAATACTAAATTCTGGAAAACCCATTGGTATTTCACCAATTGTAGGTACATCATATCCCATGTACATAGTGTAATAACTAACAAAAACTAAGGCAATAAGTGCAGGAGGAACATATTTTGAGACAACAGGAGGTGTCATAAACATAATTCCTAGTGTAATATACGCAATTATCAATGATTCGTCATTTGCAAAATGAAAAGTATTTGGAAGTTCCACTAAAGTATGCATTACAGAACCATAAGCATCTACTCCTACAAATGGATTGATTTGTAAGATTATAATAATAACTCCAATACCACTCATAAATCCAGAAATTACAGGGTATGGAATATATTTAACCCATTTACCAATTTTAACAAGTCCTAAAGATACTTGAATAAGTCCCGCAAGAAAAATAACCATTATAACAGATTCAAAATCATCTTGAAAAGCTACTATTGCAGTTGCTGTAATAACTGTCATTGGGCCAGTAGGTCCAGAAATTTGAGTAGAAGTTCCACCAAATAAAGAAGCAAAAAAACCAAGAATAATAGCGCCATATAGTCCAGCAGTAGCACCAGCACCACTTGCAACACCAAAGGCTAAAGCTAAAGGAAGAGCTACTACGGCAGCTGTAATACCACCAAATATATCATTTTTTATACTATTAGCAGAAATCAAGTAGCTCCTCCTTTTATAATAATTTAAATATCTTCTTCGTGTTCCTCATCTAATTCTCTTTGACCTTTAGAACGTGTAACTACATGAATAGGGGTACCTTCAAAATTTATATTATTTCTTAAGAAGTTTATCAAATATCGCTTGTAAGAGAAGTGTAAAAGATTAGGTTTATTCATAATTAGTGCAATTCTTGGCGGTTTTGTTTCAAATTGTGTCGAATAATAGATTCTTAAATAAGCGCCATTTGGACTAGGAAGAGAATGTCTGATAACTGCAGTTTCTATTGTTTTATTTAAAACAGAAGTTGGAACTCTTTGTGCATAATTGTCATAAATTTCAACTAACTTATCTTTTAATCTATCAATACTTCTTCCTGTTTTAGCAGATACAGCGATAATTGGAGCATAATAAAGAAATTTAAATTTACTTCTTATTTTTTCTTCTACTTCTTTAAAGTCATCTCTATTAATATCCCATTTATTAAGAACAATAATTGTTCCTAAACCATATTCATCAACAAGTCCAGCAATTTTTTCATCTAAATCAACTAACTCTTCAGAAGCATCAAGAACTACTAATGCAAGATTTGCTTTTTCTAACATCTCTTTTGTTCTCATTAAAGCGAATTTCTCAATTCCTTCAATACTTCCACGTCTTCTTAAACCAGCAGTATCTACAAATGTGATATTTTTATCTTTATATTCAAACTGTTCATCTACAGGGTCTATTGTCGTACCTGCAATTGGCGAAACAACTGAACGTTCTTCCCCAACTAATGCATTTAATATTGAAGACTTTCCAACATTTACTCTACCAATAATTGCTACTTTTATTTCACCATCATCAAGCTGGGCAGATTCATTAATATCTTCAATAGGATCAAGAAACTCTTCTAGAAAATCATCATCGTCTTGAACAATAACTGGTTCTTCAATTACAATTCGGGGAGGTAATTGTTCCCAAATCCACTCAAATAAACTTTTTGTACCCCTATTATGTGATACAGAAATACCAAACATATCCTCTTCAGAAATACCAAACTCATAAAATTCCCAAAGTCTTTCTTTTTCTTTATCATTATCAATTTTATTTACTACTAAAGCAAGTTTTTTACCTAAAGCTTGAAGCTCATAAAATAGTTCTTTATCTTTTTCATCTGGTAGTCTTTTACCATCTACCATAAAAAGTATTATATCAGCTTCTTTAGCACACTCAACTGCTTTTCTTTTTACATTTGAGAATATTGCATCATTAGTATCATCAATACCACCTGTATCTAGCATCATTGCATCTCTATCTAAAATTTCAACTTCATGTCTTCTAATATCTCTAGTTGTACCAGCCATGTCAGAAACAATTGCAATTCTTTTTTTTGCAATTCTATTAAATAAAGAGGATTTACCAACATTTGGTTGTCCAATAAGTGCTATCTTTTTTAGTGTATTATTCATTTAAGTTTCTTATTCCTTTTAAATTAAAAAAGGCATTAGCCATAAAGCTAATACCTTTACAAAATTTAGAATATACTTTTAGTATAATCCAAATTTTCCTTCTTCACTTGCTTTATATAATACTCTCATATTATCATCTTTATCATAGAATACTTTAAATGCAGCATCTGAATCTTTTAATTCTGATAATGCTTCTTCAATATCCATTGGTTTGTATGAATTTAATCTAACAGGGAAAATCTCAGAATCTAGTTTTTCTAATTCGTTAGCAATTTCGTCTTCAATTTCAGCAGATGCAACCTCAGTAAGTTTAGTAGCTCTGTGACCAGTGATTTTATCATGATGTCTTCTAAGTACTTTAGAAACTCTATCAACAGCAATATCAATTGCAGAATATAAATCTTTATCTTTTTGTTTTACAACAACCGTGTCTAAATGAGCAATATTTAAAGTAAATTCAAATGTAAATGCTTTTCTTCCATTTTTCTCTTCTTGAGAGATAATAGAGTTTACTGATATAATATCTAAATTATATTTTTTAAAAATCTCTACTGAACTATTAACGTAATCTTTAATTGGTTCAGTTAATTCTATGTGTCTTCCTACAATACTTGTATTCATAACATACTCCTTTGCTTTATATAATAAAAATATTTTATCATAAATAATATAAAAGAAGGATTTATGCAGTTTAATATTAAAAAAATAATGTATATATTAGCTACGCAATCTATGCGTAGCTAAAAAGTGAGCTTGTATTTGAGTTTTGTAAATATGAATTAATTTCACTATTACTATTTTGATTATTAATTGCCTTTAATAATCCATCGAAACTTTTTGAATCAATACTTGATTCTTCATTTTCACTATTTGATTTAAGCATATCCATTAATACACTAAGATTATCAAGTGCGTTTTGTTGATTTGAAGACAACTCAGAAGTATCACTTTGACTTGTACCATAAGCTTCTTCTAATTCTGATAAAGAAACAACTCCATCTTCATTGGTATCAAGAACATCAAACTCTTCCTCAGATTCAGAAGATGATGTTCCACCACTGCCACTTGGTGGTGGAGGTGGTGTTCCCCCTTGTGCAGCTCCAACTCCTGCAAGAGTTCCAACCTCATGTGCATCAAAACCAGCTTCTTCCATCGCGCTTGCTAATTCAGATGAGGGTTGAATTCCTGCTTCTTTGAAGGCAGCAACTATACTTTGAGCATCACTTTCAGTCAAATTATCCGCATCATAATTTGATAAAACTGAAGATATAGTTTCTCGTGCATAAGAAGACAAAGTATTATTTGTTGAAGGTCCATCAAAACCAAAAGAGGAAAGTATAGATTGAAACTCTTCTTTTGAAGGCATTTCACCATTAAATTCAGACATTTTTGAATCAATTGCAGATGTTAATTCTGATTGATTTATTAAACCATCAGAATCTAAATCAAATGAACTAAAACTATCTTCACTTATTCCCATCTCTTCAATACTAAGAGAAGAATCAGAATCAGAGTCTTTTTTAGAAATCATATGGCTAGCCATACTTGTACTTGTTGGCATAACTAAACTAGCCATTGAGCTCATTTCTATAGAGTTCATAAATACTCCTTTTTAATCTTATTCTAAAATAATACTATTTTAAAGTAAACAAGAAGTAACAATTTAATCCTCACTATCAATAATTGCTTGTAATGAAGCAAAATCATTCTCCATCTGATTTATTAGAACCGTATAATCTGCAAATTGAGAAGCCATTGTTTGATATTTTTCATCTAATGATTCCGATGCAGAATCATAATCATCATTTAATGTTTCTAGATATTCATCTAATCTCTCTTGATAAGAAGTTATTGTTCCATCTGTACTATCTAAAGCATCAAGATATGTTTTTAATGCAGTCCCTATTCCCTCTTTTTCTGCATAACCAACAAATAACTCTTTTACATCATCTAAATTAGAGGTCAAAGATTCTGTTAAAGTAGTACTGTCAAGTTCCATATATCCATCAATATCAAAGGAAAGGCCATAAACAAATGCATTTTCTTCATCAGTTAAGCCATATGATTCATAAAAATAGTTTTTTATGTCAGTCATAATTGTTCTTAAAGTACTACTATCAGATATTAATGCTGGATCATCTTCATCTCCAATAACATAAGAATTTACTAAGTCTACTAATTCATTATATATTGTAGCCATAGACTCAACAGCATCTACAACATACGAACTATCTTGTTCAATACTTATTGAAGAATCTCCTGTTTCTATTGCAGATATTATTAAACCATTATTCATCGTAAATTTATTTGACGAGAGGTCATAATCTATTCCATCAACTGTTCCTTTGAAGTTTTGTGCAGTTAATACATGATTATCTTCATTCTCAAACCCTAGATTTAAATCACCACTTTGAGAAATGGTAATAGCATTAGATAATCCGCTTTCTGTACTTTTAATAACGAACCTATGTGTATCATCACTTACTTGTTCTAAAGCAACATCTAAAGAACTATAATAATTCATTTCAGTTAACACTTCTTCATAAGTTAATCCTGTAGTTACAAAATCATAAGTTTCATCACCTACTGTGATGCTTAATGTACCATCATCCATTATATCTTCACTATTGCTAATAGTATCAGACTGATAAACATCTTTTGTTGATAACTGTTCTACTGTGACATTAATAGTCCCAGGATTTAAAGAACTTGTATCCGCAGCATCAAAAACTACTGAGTCACCAGAAGTATTTGCACTCACTTCATCAAATACATTAGTACCACTTGTATATAAATCAAGATTCTCCATAACTGCAAGTAATTCTAATATTTTACTTTCAACTGCATCTACTGCTTCAATCTCAGCTTCAGTATCTTCAATTTCAGCCGTTATAGGATCAAGTTGTGATGCACTATCTGCTTCTTTTAATTGATCAATCAATGATTGATCTAAACTTACTCCGCTACTTGAACTTCCTAATCCTAATATTCCATCAGCCATTATTTATCCTTTACATATCTAAAAGTGTTTGTAGCATTTCATCTACTACTGTAATAACTTTTGCATTTGCTTCATAGGCAGCTTGGTATTCAATTAGTTTTATCATCTCTTCATCACTGTCAACTTTTGTAAAATTATCAAAACTAGTTTGTAATGATTGAACAACTGATTCTTGTGCTTCAAGTTTAAAATCATTATTTTCAACCTTTGAAGATATCTCAACACGTAAAGACTGATAAAACTCACTAAAAGATGAGATATCAGTACTTGTAGAATCAATACTATATTCACCCCATTGTATTTGAGCTAAGTTTTCTAAGTTATCATTTGTTAAATCACTTATTGCAGATGAATCAAAACTCATATTTGAAACAGAATCTCCACTAAAAATAGCTGTAGTACTATTTGCATTGACTTCATCTATTAAAGCTTTAGCAAAATCATCCAATGATTGCATAGTAGAATAGATAGATGAACTATCATCACTTAGGTTTTCACTTAAAGATTTCAATGAACCACTTGATAGATTTAATTCGTTGTTATATACATTTATAAAGGTTCTATCTTCTTCTTGGGTAATACTAATTTCATGTAAATTTACACCATTAAAAATTGTTGTTGCCCCAGCTATTTTTAATGTATAATTGTCATTACTAGTATCAACTTCAATATTTGCATAATCACTTAACTCTTTTTCTAATTGATCTCTTTTATCAAGTAAATCATCTCTTTGTTGACTACTTGATTGTATTTGTTCATTTAAATACACGATTTGAGATAATATTTCATTTACTTGGTCTACATCATTTGATAATTGAGTAAATATATTTTCTTCAATAGTCTCTAAATCACTATATAAATCCTTTAAACTAAATACTAATATCTCAGATTGATTTTCGAGATCAGACTTATATATCTCATTACTAGGATTTGAACGTAAGTTTTCAATTGATTGAAAATAATCATTTAAAGATACAGAAAAACCGCTACTATCAGTCTCTTGAAACATAATCTCTATTTGGGATAAAATCTCATCTTCTTGTTCATAAAAAGATTGTTCGCTTGTTTGTTTTATTAATTGGTTATATAAAAATTGATTCGTAGTTCTTGTAATACCATCAAAAGATACACCATTTCCAATATTACTTTCTAAAGAACTAAGTTCACTTGTATTTACAACTCTTTTTTTATAGCCTTCTGTATTTTCATTAGCAATATTATTTGAAGTAGCATCTATTGCATATCTAGAAGTAAAAAGTCCTGATTGTGCAGTATATAGAGAATCCATCATAATGAATCCTTTAATACATTCTTACAACATCTGTAAAGTCTATATATGAAACATCACTATCTAAAACATATTTTTTATCAATATTATCAAAGCCAATAACTTCATGACATATTAAACTAACACTACTACCAATTATTTGTAAAGAGGAAATATTGTATTGTCTATTTTGACCATTATTATTTATTCTTCCATCTTCTATAACCCTATCTATAATATTAACTAAGTTTGTTACTGTTAATTGAATCATTGTTTCTTGTAATTTTGTTAACATCTCTTCTAAATGATCAAAATTAGATGTTTGATGATTTTGAACAAAAAAACTATAACAATCTTGTACTTGAGACTGTAAGCCTATTAAGTCAACTTGATTTTTCATAAGATATCCTTTATTTTAAGTAATTAATTAAAGATAGAGAATTAACTCTATTTATTGTTGAATACAATGCAGAATAAGTATTCTCCAAAGCCTGTGCTTCAACTGCAAGTGCAGTTAAATCTGCACTTGCGTATTCATTTTCCAAGATTGTCAAGTTTGTTAGTTTTGTTTGAACAATATCTTGGTAAGTATTAATTGTATTTGTTCTAGTTCCAACAATTGAGTGTGAAATATTTTGTGAGTCATATGCTGTATCAATGTTTTCTAAAGTAACTGAAAGAATGACACTTGCATCACCTTTACTAATAGTATTTCCATCTTCATCTTCTAATTTTAAAGCACTAATAACTTCATTTAAATCATCAAAAATAGAGTGTTTAATTTCTAGACTTCTACTAGATGTATTTACTGCACTAAAAGTTCCATCACCATTATCTGTTACAAGCATTGAAGAGGATGTAATATCACCATTTAAAAATAGACCATCAGATGTTCCATCATTATTAGAATCCATAAGTTTCCACTCATTTCCATCTTCATCTAAAATTATTTCATTTGATGAAAAAGTAAAACCATCTGTATTTTCAACACTATTATTTGTATAGTAAAAGACATCTATTCCATTTACACCTTGAGATACATAACGATTTTCCTCAACATTAACTTGTTTTAAAGAGTTATCACTTTGATATGAAATCTCCCCTGTGGTTTCATCCTCTAAAAAAGGATTTATATCAGTATTTACTCCTGAAAAAAGATATTGATTATCTACACTTGTATTTGATAAAGAAAGAAGTGATTGCTTATAGTCTTCTACTTGTCCTGCAATAACTACTCTTCCCTCATCACTTGTTGTATCAGTATTAGCTTTTATCAATTCAGAAAGTATTGATTCTGTAACACTTTTTATTTCAGCTAAAGCCGTATCACTTGAAGTATTAAAAGCAGTATTATAATTTATACTCTCATTTATAGAAGTATAAATATTAATATCATTTTTTACTCCTAATATATAATCGTATCTAATAGAATCATCACTACCATATTCAAGTGCTTCATTTGTGCTAAGACCATGATTTACTTTATTGTTTCTGTCATTTAAAATATCTAGATTGTACATTATTGTATTAATTGAATTAACCATAATAAATCCTTACTATCGTTTCAATTGAATTAATGTTGTTAAAATCTCATTTGCAGTTGTAATAGATTTTGAATTTGCTTCAAAAGCTCTTTGAAAAACCATCAAATTTACTAAGCTTTCACTCAAATCCGCGGTACTTAGTTCTAAAGTTTCACTCTCTATACTAGTTGAGTTGTCATTATTAACCATATAAATTGGATCACCACTAGTATTTGTTTTAGATAATAGATTATCTCCTACTGCTTCAAGTCCGATATTATTGTTAAATTGTGCAATAGCAACTTGACCAATAGCATAATCAACACCATCTTGAGTCATAGTTATCACGCCATTATCATCAACACTAAACTCACCAAAAGAAGAGTCTGTTAAACCTAAAGTGTCTAGTTTTAATTGTAAAGAAGATTGAGAAGTTGTTTGATCTACAGTTGACAAAATTTGCATAAACTCTGCATCTGCACCAGTGTTACCACTTAAATCTAAATTCATCTCTTTTGTATAGGTAGTAGTTGAAGAAGAATCAGTAAATTGAATAATCCCTGAAAACTCTTCTCCCGTCTCTTTTGATTGAATTACTAGATTTCCATTAATATTTTTTGCTTCTACTTCTAATTGTAAATCAGGGTCACTATTAATCTGCGCAGTTAAATTATCAATCATTGATTCAAAGTCATCTACACTTCCAGCTGCATATGTTGAGGTAATAGCAGTTCCATTTAAACTAAAGCTTACCGTGTCTCCTGTATCAAAAGAAATACTTACGCCATCATCATCACTAAAGATATCTTCTTCTTGGTAAACATCTTGTTGTTCACCTGCAACAGCATCTTTTAAAGCTTGCATTGCAGATTCTACTGCACCCTCACCTGTACCCATAGTAGCCTGCGTTATAGTATTTTCACTTCCTGCAGTCTCTATTGAATTTGATACTTCATAAATATCCCCAATAGTAAAAGATTCTCCAGGTATTATAGATTCTATTTTTATAGTTCCATTGAGAACATCAGCGTCTGAAGTACTAGCATTATTTGAACTATCAACTGTATATGCTTTTAATCCTGTAATATTTGATATTTCATCAGCTAAAGCTTTATAAGTTGCAATTCTACTTGCAGCTATATTATCATCACTATCTACTGTACCACTACCATCTACATCTTCAGTAGTAGTTATACTTACATAATCTTGAGTATATTTATCTCCATTAATATATACATATATTTGATCACCCTCATTATCTAAAAGAGTATCCGAACCATCTGGAAAATCAATAGTACTAATTTGTGAAATTGAAGGTGTTGATGTTGCATCTGGATCAATTGCATAATCATCCAAAGCACTAGTATAATTTGAAATTAATGCTTCAATATCTGATACTTTTGTAGATTGTGTTTTTATTCCTGATCCACTTAATACAGAAGAATCACTTTGTGCAGAATCTGTATAATCAGTCATTTTTGCAGAGTATGTTTCTATTTTATTTGAAAATTGTATTATTTGATTTCCTGCAACTTTTGTAAAATCACTAGTAAAAGATGTCCAATTTGAATTTGTTGAAGTGACATCATTATCTGCATCTAAAGGACTCATAGCCCAACCTTGAACCTCATTTCCTGAAGCATCTTGTAATGTTCCATTATCACCCATCCTGAAGTTACCAGCTCTGGTGTAATATAATTCAGATGTTCCAGTAGAACTTGCATCAGAAACAACAAAGAAGCCATCTCCATTTAATGCCATATCATATGATGAACCTGTTAAGTTTAGACTTCCTTGAGTATATTGTTTCTCAGCACTAGTAACGGTAGAACCTTTACCAATGCTATCTTGATACATTAAATCAGCAAATGATACCCTTGAGGCTTTATAACCTACAGTATTTACATTTGCAATATTATTTGATTCGTTATCTAATGCAACCTGTTGTGACGCTAAACCTGAAATTCCTGTCCATAATGCACCAATCATTTTAAATCCTTTATGATTACTTCTGTGATTAAAACCACATATAGAAATCATAAAGATTTAGAGTAAACTCTAGGTATTCATTTACTCACTTTTAAAAATAATATTTAAACAAAAAGAAACATTTTGTTTTTTTAGTAACATTAGTAAATTTTAGTAACATTACTATATGGAATTTTTTCAACTTCACTACCATAAGCTGTAGCATTGTCACTAGAATAAGACAAACTTATTCCACTTTGAGATAAATTTGAGGCTCCGCCACTAACAGATGCAACTAATTGATAATTTCCATTAGAATTCTCCATCATTGATGCCGTAATTCCATCAATTGAATTTAATTCTTCTGCGATTTCTTCATAAGTCTTTCCATAAGTACTTATTTCATGGCTATCTCCCGAACTATCAGTAATAGTTAAACTATCATTTTCATCAACACTTGTATCAAGATTATTTGAAATACTACTAGTCTCTTCAAATGAATAAACATCATAATAACCAGTGATTTCATAAGCAGATAAATATATTGTTCCATCTTCACCTTCAACCGATGAAACCTTATATTGTTTTGTATTTCCAGAATCATCAAGATTTCCATTTTCAATTACATTTCCAATTAATGCGGCAGAACTAGATAGAGATGTTTGAGCATATGATGTTGCTAAAGTTTCCATAGATTCGGCTAGAGAAATATTTGTTTCTAAAGTTTGTAGTTGAAGTTGATCATCTAGCATGGTACTAGAGTCAACAGGTTCAGTTGGATCTTGCATAGATAATTCAGTTAACATTAGTGTAATAAAATCATTATTATCTAAACTATCATTACCACTTACAGCTGTCGTGTAAGAGTTACCATAAGCATCAGTACTACTTGTTGTAGTTATATCACTTGTTGTAGACATTAAAGACTCCTTCTAAAGTTTTTACAACTTTATCAAAGGAAGAAAAACAGTAGGTAAGACTCTAGTAATAAAAGTTAATTAAAAAAATATATAGTAAATGAAAGATAACTAAGAATCTATTTTGAATTGAATTTTAAATAAATGGTAACATCCGCTATAAGAATAATAAAGTTTATATCCATGACTTTGTATTACATTATTAGTTATATACAAACCAAGACCTAAGCCTTTATCAATAGATTCATATTCTCTACTAAATGGTGTTAAATAGTGTTCAAAATCTTTTTTAAGTGGTTCTCCTTTATTTTTAATCAATAAAGAATCTTCTTTAACAAATATTTCAACTTTATCATTGGTATTATATCTTAAGGCATTATCAATTAAGTTTTTTAAGGCAATTGAAAATATTTCAAAATCAACATTTACTTTTGTTACATTAGAAAATATTTCTAATTTATCTCTATCTATTAATAATATATCAATTGCTTGATCTAGTAAATCAATAACTCTATACTCTTTTTTAACTAAATTCATTTTTCCTGAAGTTAATTCTTCAAGCTTTACAAACTCACCTAAAAGATACTCTAATCTTAAAAAAGCTTTTTGTAAAATCTCTTTTCTTCTACTTTCTTCTAAAGTATCAGAAACAAGTTTTCCTTTTGTAATAGGTGTTTTTAATTCATGTAAAATATTACGTAAAAAAAGCTTTCTAGAATCATTTAATTCTCGTATTTTTGTTATAGCATTATTAAATTCATTTGAAACTTGTGATATTTCATCATTACCTATAGCTTTTGTATTTATATCTAAGTTTCCATAAGAAAATTTTGTAATTTCATTTTTCAACCGAACAAGTGGCTTTAATTTTTTATATAAAAAGTAATAAAACCAACCAAGTAAAATATCAGTACTTAAAAGAACAATTAACCAAAAATATCTTATTTCATTATCATCTAATAAATCAATAAATATTATAGGCCCCGGTCTTTTTTTCTTAAAAGGTCGAAATTCTATATTTTTTTTTGTTCTGTCCCTAAATTTTGGTGGTCTTGGATGTATATATTTTTTATCATTATATTCAAAGATTTCTATAGGTGCAAATTTATCATCTTCATATTCATTTGCAAGTTCTTTTAATGCACGTAAATCAACATCTGATAATTTTAGAAAAAGATGTTTAATTTTTTTATTTATCTCTTGATCATCAGCTTGTTCAAATCTTGATTCTAAAACAATTCTAGTAGCATTAAAATATCTCTGAATATTCAATGTTTTATAATTATGATTATCAAGTAAAAACTGTACTAAAATAATTAAGTTTATAATAAAAAATATAATTGAAAAAAAGATTGTTATCTGAAAAAGAATTGAACTCTTTTTATTCGTTAACCAATTTATACCCTACTCCTCTAATAGAATGAATATACTTTGGCTTTCTTGAGTTGTCTTCAATTTTATTTCTAACTCGTCCAATTAATACATCAATACTTTTATATGTACTTTCATACTTTATAGAATCTACATTTGTAAGAATCTCTTCTCGTGAGATTACAAAACCCGCTCTTTTTATTAAATATGCCAAAATATAATACTCTGCATTGGTTAAATCAAGAAGAACATCTTTTTTAAATATCTCCATTTTCTCTTCTTTATGTATAAAAATAGACTCTTTTTGAAGTTTTTCTTGAGAAGGAAGTTCAAAGTTACATCTTCTAAGAATAGATTTAATTCTAAATATTAATTCTTGAGTATCATAAGGTTTAGGCATGAAGTCATCTGCACCATAAGAAAAACAAGCAATTTTATCTCCTAAATTTGAACGTGCACTTGAAATTATAATTGGAATTGAATATTGTTCTCGAATAATTTTACATACTTCAATACCATCAATATTTGGTAAAGATAAATCAAGGATAATTAAATCATATTTTTTAAGTCTTAACCCAGAAATTCCTAGCTCTGGACTATCATAGTTTGTTACTTTTATATTGTACTGGTCTAAATAATCTATTAAAATTTCTGCAAGTTCTAAATCATCTTCTATCATCAAAATATTAATCAATAATTACTCCTTATTTACAAATGTAATTATAATATATCAAAGTAAATATTCTGTAACAATATTGATTAAATTAAGATTTCTCGGTTACCTTTTGCATTTGGCTCAGAAAGTACACCAGTTTTTTCTAATTGCTCAACAATCGTTGCTGCACGGTTATACCCTATTCTAAGTTTTCTCTGAATATATGAGATTGAAGTTTTTTTATCAACTAAAACAACTTCTCTTGCATCTTCATAAAGCTCGTCTAATTCACCAATTTCATTTGTATCAGAAGATTTTCCACTTAAAGAAGAGCTATTTCTATCTTTTACAAAATTCATATCATATACAACATCTCTTTGATCTTTTAAGAAATCCACTACATCTTCAATCTCTGTCTCTTTTGACCAAGGAGCATGTATTCTTACAAGTCCAGACATACCAGGAGGTGTAAATAACATATCTCCACGCCCAAGAAGTGATTCAGCACCCATAGAATCTAAGATAATTTTAGAATCTACTTTTTGCCCTACTTTATATGAAAGTCTACTTGGTAAATTTGCTTTAATAAGTCCAGTAACAACATCAACAGAAGGTCTTTGAGTTGCAACTATTAAGTGAATTCCTGAAGCTCTTGCCATTTGGGCAAGTCTAGCAACTGAAAGTTCAACCTCTTTTCCACTTGTCATCATTAAGTCTGCTAACTCATCAATAACAACTACTATATATGGTATCTCTTCATAACCTTCTTTTTTAGCTTTTTCATTATAATTTTCAATATTTTTAGTTTTTGTTTGAGACATTAAAGTATATCTTCTTTCCATCTCTCCAACCATATTTGATAAAGCATTAATTGCATCTGTAGGTTTTGTAATAACAGGAGTTAATAGATGTGGAATATCATTGTACATTGAAAATTCAAGCATTTTAGGGTCAATCATTACAAGTCTAAGGTTATCAGGTGAGTTTTTATATAAAAGTGAAAGAATCATTGCATTTATACCTACAGACTTACCTGAACCAGTTGTTCCTGCTATTAATAAATGAGGAAGCTTTTTTAAATCTGTAATAAAAGGTTTTCCAACTATGTCTTTACCTAAAACCATAGTTAAAGGAGATTTAGCATTTTGAAAGATTTCACTTTCAAGTAATTCTTTAATATAAATAGTTTGTGTATCTTCATTAGGAACTTCAATCCCAACTACATCTTTACCTGGAATTGGAGCTTGAATTCTTATTGTTTGAGCTTTTAAAGCCATTGCTAAATCATCTTGAAGATTCAAAATCTTAGATACTTTTACATTTGGAGCTGGTTTGAACTCAAAAGTAGTGACTACAGGTCCTGTATAAGTTCTAACTACATCCCCTTCTATTTTAAACATCAATAATTTTTCTAATAAATCTTCAATTTTTTTATCAATTTGAGCTTCTGATATTTTTGATTTTTTCTCTTTAGGAGCTGACTGGAAAAATTTTGTTGGTGGCAACTCAAAGTCTTTTGGCTTCTCAGTCTTACCTAATTCAATTTCATCTAATAGTTTTTTATTTTCTTCTAACTCTTCAACAATAATTCCATGTCCAGTAACTTGTTCTTCTATTACTTCAGCTATTTCACTTTGTTCTACTGTTGATTCTTCTACCTGGTTTAAATCAATAATATTTAAATCATCTACTTGTATTTCAGCTATATTATCTTCTGCATCTTCAATAACTATTTCTGCAATATCACCTACTTCTTTAACTGTAACTTTCTCTTCTTTTCTTTTTTGTCTTTTTTTATTTTCTATTCTTTTTGGTTTTGAAGAGGTATTGACTTTTTTAAATTTCGGTACAAGTTTTTTTGGATCAATTTTTATATCACTATCTTCAAAAATTATTAAAAAAGAAATTACTAAACCAATTAAAACAAAAATCCAAAGACCTGCAAGTCCAATAAATGGGAACATAGAGTCAATTATAAAATTTCCTATATCTCCACTATAAATTCCTTTTTTGACAACAAGAGATTGAAACGTTAACAAAGAAATTAAAAGAAGAATTATTGCAACAACTTTTAAAGAAAAATCTTTTATATCAAAATCTTTTTTGAAATTTAAAATATATAAAGGATATAAAAAAAGTAATAAATAAATATATGATAAGAAACCAAAATACTTATGAGAAAATGTAGCAAATAAGAAACCTATTTGCCCTACACTAGCTTTATCACTTATAAAAGTAGAGTATTCAAAGTAAATTATTATAAAAAGAAATATTAGTGATGAAATTTTTTTAACTATTTTTTAGCCTTTATTTGTTTAATAATTTTGCAATTCTTCCTTGAAGTCTAAGCCATTGTCTATGCTCAAACAGAGGAAAACCTGCCCATTGTTTTTTAGGTTCATCTATTGTTTTTGTAACACCACCACGTGCTGCAATTGTAGTAAAAGGTGCAATTTCAAGATGTCCTGCTGTTGCACTTTGTCCACCCATAATTACATATTCATTAAGTGTAGTAGAACCAGAAAGGCCAACTTGTCCTGTTAAAATACAACCAGGACCTATTTTACAATTATGTGCAATATGAACTAAATTATCAAGTCGTACACCTGAAGAAATTATTGTTGATTTAAATACTGCTCTATCAATAGCTGTATTTGAACCTATTTCAACATCATCTTCAATAACAACATTACCATTTTGATAAATCTTTATATATTTACCTAACTTTGTATTTGCAAAACCAAAACCATCACTACCAATAACTGTTCCTGAATGTATTATACAATCACTTCCAATTTCACAATCTCTATAAACTGAAACGTTTGGATAAATAATTGTATTATTTCCAATCTTTACGTTATCACCTATAAAAGCACCAGCCATAATAGTACAATCTGAACCAATTATTGAATCTTTTCCTAAGTATACATTAGATTGAATAATAGTATTTTTTCCAACAATACACTCTTTACCCTGTGTTTCAACAACATTAGGAGCAAATAACTTTGAAGCATATGCTAGTTTTAAATATGGTTCTTCGCAAACTAAAGCTATAGTATTTTTCGGAACTTTATTTACAAATTCTTCTTTTACTAAAACCGCTGCTGCTTTTGTTTTTTCTAAATCTTTAATATATTTTTTATTTTCTAAAAAAGTTAATTCTTTCTTATTTGAATCAAGAAGAGTATTTAATCCTGAAATCTCAATGTCATTTTTACATTCTATTTCTAAAGCTTCTGAAATCTCATTTAGTGTCAAGTTTTATCCTTAAAGTTATGAAAAGATAAGAAATCTTACGATTTCTATCTTTCCATTGCTACAACACCACTTCGTACTACTTCAAGTGGCTTAAATTTATTCATTATATTTGTAAAGTTTGCAATTCTATGAGGCTCATCAGTTGCAGAAATTACAATCGCATCTTCAGTAACATTTTGAATATGTCCATTATATGCCCTTGCAATTACTTCAATATCACTAAGAGGTTGTTCAATTGGTATTTTAATTAAAACCGTCTCTTTTTCTATAACATTTTTATGTTCGTTAACCCTTAATACAGGAATTAACTTATTCAACTGCTTAACAATTTGATCAATAACTCTTTTATCTCCAGTTGTTACTATAGTCATTCTAGAATATTCAGTACCTGACATTGGAGCTACAGTTAAAGAATCAATATTATATCCACGTGCTGAAAATAGTCCAACGATTCTTGATAAGACATTGTGTTCATTTATAACAATTACAGAAATAACTTGTCTAGTAGTCTCAGAATCATAATAGTGATTAAAATTATTCATTGCTATCTCCTAAAAGTGTCATTTCATTTAAAGCATGTCCATTTGGAACCATTGGTAATACTATTTCATCCCGTGCTACTATAACTTCAATCATTGCTGGTTTTTTCTTTTCAACAGCATCATTTAATGCTGTATCAAACTCCTCTTTTGTTGTTACTCTATAACCTATTCCACCAAATGATTCTACAAGCATTTTAAAATCTGGCTGAACAGAAAGATCAGTTTCCGAAATTCTATTTTCATAAAATAAAGTCTGCCATTGTCTTACCATTCCTAAATAATTATTATTAAGAATGATATTAATCACTGGTAAATTATATTCAACACATGTCATTAACTCTTGGATATTCATTAAGATTGAACCATCACCTGTAAAGTTAATTGAAACCTTGTCTTTATTACCACGTGCAACACCCATAGCACCTGGAAGCCCAAACCCCATAGTACCTAATCCACCAGAGGTATTCCATTGTCTAGGATAAGAAAAAGGATAAAACTGTGCTGTCCACATTTGATGTTGTCCAACATCTGTAGAAATAATTGCATTTTCTCCTAATAATTGCCCAACTCTTTCGATTGGCCATTGAGGTTTAATAACACTATCAGAATCGTTATATCTTAAAGGTTCTTTTTCTCTATAATCCCTAAGTAAAGATACCCAATTTGAGTAATCATTAAATTCCATCTCTGAAGCAGAATCAATCATACCTTGAACAGTTACCTTTAAATCCCCAACTATTGGGAAATTTGTATCTACAAGTTTTGAAATAGATGCTGGGTCAATATCTACATGTATTACTTTTGCTTTTTTCGCAAATTCGTCTAATCTTCCCGTAACTCTATCATCAAATCTAGCACCAAGTGAAATAAGTAAATCAGTATCATGAGCAGCCATATTTGCTGCAAACTCACCATGCATACCTAGCATACCCATTAAAAGTTCATGGTCATGCCCCATTACTCCCCTTGCCATTAGAGTTTCAACAACAGGAATATTTAATTTTTCTGCTAATTCTCTAATTTCATATGCACAGTTTGCTAAAATTGCTCCACCACCAACGTACAATAAAGGTTTTTTAGCTTTAGAAATTGCATCCATAGCTTTTTTTAGTTGCCTTTTATTGTACTTTACTGTTGGCTTATAAGTTGGAATATTAACCTCTTTTGGATATTCAAAATTTGCAAGTTCTGCTGTAATATCTTTTGGAATATCTACGTGAACAGGTCCTGGTCTTCCAGTAGCTGCAATATGAAATGCCTCTTTAATAATTCTTGGTAAATCTTCAATCTTATTAACTAAATAATTGTGTTTTGTACAAGGTCTAGAAATACCTACAGCATCAATCTCTTGGAATCCATCTGTACCAATAATTGTTGTTGGAACCTGTCCAGAAATAACAACTAATGGAATAGAATCCATATATGCATCTGCTAATCCTGTAACAGCATTTGTAAATCCTGGTCCACTTGTTACAATAGCAACACCTACTTCCCCAGTAGATTTTGCGTAACCTTCTGCTGCGTGGATTGCAGCTTGCTCATGCCTAGTCAAAATATGTTGAAAAAAGCTCTGTTTATAAATTTCATCATAGACATTCATAATAGCGCCCCCAGGATATCCGAATACTACTTCTACCCCTTCTTCTTTTAATGATTCCGTAACCATTTTTGCGCCAGTTATTCTCATTGTCTCTCCCTATCGTAAATTAATCAGATATTTTACAAAAGTTATTATTAATAGCGGTTTAAGATAGTTAAATATCTATTATTAGAGCTTATACATAAAACTATAACAATCTTATCTTTCAATTATAAAATAGAAAATTATCTAATATTATTTTTTGTTCATTTCTTAATGAAATAGTCAAGTTATAGTTTATAAATACACTTAGTAATTGTTATTTAAATAATTAGTTTTAGTTTTAATTTATCTTTGTTATAGTAAAATAGGTATACAAGAGTACAACAATAGGAGTTTTTTATGGATGTAAATAGTATTAATAACAACATAGCTTCTTTAAATAGTGTTCCTCAACAACATATTGATAGAGCTAATAGTACAGAACAAATCAACAACAACGATCCATTTCTAAAACTATCAATAAGTGACTACAATAAAAAAAGAGATGAATTATCTCAATCTCTACAAGCCTTTAATGAAGGGATTGGTATTTCTAAAACTGCACAAAATGGTTTAGAAAAGCAACAAGAATACCTTCAAAATATACAAGAAAAACTTACTGATTTAAAAAATGATGATAATATTGACTATGACAAAAACACTCAAAAAAATGATGTAAATCTTGAACTTTTAAAATTTAGAGAAGAGGCTTTTCAAACAAAATATAAAAACGAAAATCTAATTGCAATAGATGATTATGAAGATGATTTAACAGTAAATATTTTTACAAAAGAGGCATATTTCTCTATAGATAAACCAAATACACCTGATATTGCATCACAGTTAGCACAAGAAATTAGTAATACAGATTTTAACAATACTGATGCTCTAGAAGAGACTATAAATAAAGTTGAAAATAGTATTAATCAACTTCAAAATTTAAAAGACCAATTTACTGATTTAGGAAATAAACTTGAATCAAGTGCAAGAGTTTCAATACAAGAACAAGTTGAACTTTCTAATCAAAATAGAGCTAATAAAAATATTAATTTTGGTAATGAAGTAAATGATTTTTCAAAAACTAATATACAAGCAAATGTAGGCTATTTAGCTGCCTCTCAAGCAAATATAGTACAAGAACAAAGTGTTAGGCTATTATCTTAGTATTTATTTTAAAATACAATGATTTATAGCAACACCTTCTCTTAATCCATCATCTAAAACAATAGATTCATTTTTTTCTAGAACTTCAAATATTGCTCTATAAATATAAATTCCTATTTCAATAAACTCTACCCTACCACTACCTACTAGTTTAGTAATTATATCTTTTGAAGAATTTCTAAAAATATCTAATGAGTCTTCTAAATCTTTTAAATTTAGTACTGTTCCATTTACTAACTCTTTATCATAATGGAAAAAATCTTGTCCTAGTTTTATTGCAGCTATAGTTGTAGGAGTGCCAGCAGTTGCAACAAAGGTATAATCTTTTAAATCTATTTTTAATTCATCAATAAAGGCTCGTATATCAACTTTATGTGAATTTAGTTCTTTAATTAAATCTTCATATTTTAAATACTTTTGAGTTAAGGTTACTATGCCAAAATTAAAACTATGTGAAAAATAAGAATCTCCATCATTTACTATAATTTCAGTTGACCCACCACCAATATCAAGCAAAACAAATTTTGAGGAATTTATTTTTTCTCTTTTAAGTGCATATTTAACAGCTAATAAAGTAAGTCTAGCTTCTTCTTTCCCATCTATTATATTAAATTTAGCACCAGTTCTTTTTTCGAAGGTTTTTAATACTTCACTGTTATTTGAAGCTATTCTCATAGCTGCTGTTGTTACACAAACTGCTTTAGAAGGTTCATAACCTAATTGTATTGAAGATTGATTGATTGCATTTATAACTCTTTCTTGAGCCTCTTTTGATATAGCCTTTGTTTCATTTAAACCATCAGCCATACCTACAACTTCATTATATTCATCAATTATTTGATTATTTAAGCAATCATAAATTAAGACTCTAAAAGAATTAGAGCCTAAATCAATAGTCGTAACTTTATTCATATTATGGATGAGGAATTTTTAGTTTAGAATTAAGTAAGAAACCTATAACAATCATTAAAATAATAACTACATGTTCATTCATTATGCCAGTTAACCATACAAGATAAACTAGCCATAAAAGAATTGCTCCTAAAGGAGTTGGAACACCTGTAAAGTATTTAGATACTTCACCCTCTTCGGCATTTATATTAAACTGAATTAATCTTCTTAAACCTGATATCACATAATAAATAAAAGCAAATGCAATAAGAGGTGTATTTAACATCATCTCTTTTCCATCAATTACTGCAAAAAATATAAACATAGTTGGAACTATTACAAAAGATAAAAAGTCAGCAAATGAGTCTAGTTGAATTCCAAATTCAGTTGATAAATTATATTTTCTTGCAATTTTACCATCTACTATATCGAATGCACCAGCTAACCACGCAAAAAGTGCTGCTGCGAAAAAATTATCATGTGTTAAATAATAAATTGCAAAAACTCCTGCTGCAATATTAAAAAAAGTTGCTAAATTGGCTAAATTAAAGTGACTGTTTTTATCAAATAAAAATGTCATTATTCCCCTTCATTGTGTATTGTAAATTGATTTCTACCATTTTCTTTTGACTTATATAAACATTCATCAGCTATTTTATATAATTTATTACAAGAAATATATGAATTTGGTTCATATATAACTGCTCCAATAGATATAGTAACTACTTGTGATATCTTACTATTTTTATGCTCAATATTTAATGACTCGATATTTTTATTAACATCTTTTAGACACTCTTTTAAGATATCCTCATCAATATCAAATAAAATAACTCCAAACTCTTCACCACCAAGTCTAAATACATATTCGTACTCTTTATTAAAATAAGTTTTCAAGTTACTTGCAACTGCTTTTAAAGTGACATCACCCATATCATGACCATAGGTATCATTATATTGTTTGAAAAAGTCAATATCAAACATAACAAAAGCTGTTTTCCAATTATTTGCATTTGAAATAAAAGGCATATTATCAAATATCTTGTCAAAATACATACGGTTATATAATTTTGTCATAGAATCAGTTATTGAGTCCATTTTATATTTTTTAGTAAGAATTTTTAGTTGATTATCTTTTTTAATAATAGAATAAATAATTAAAGAAATAAAAATAAAAGAGACAATAATTAATAAAACCATATTATAAAAAAGATAGTCTTTCATAGAAGAATACTCTTTTAAAAATGCTCTTCGTTGCTTATAAGCAACTTTTTTTTCATGCTCTTTTAAAAAATTAATTTTATTTATGATGCTATCATATTCAGAAATTTTTATTGAATAAGTTAAAGAAGTGCTAACACTTTTATTAACTACTTCAACAACTTTCCTTTCATCAATATCTTTATATGCGCTATTATAATAAGTCCACTCTTTTTTAATTTTTCTAAAATATGGATCTCTATTACATTTTTTATGTGTTCTCATACAAACAATCAAATCTTTATACTCTTCTTCTATAGCATGTAATTTTAACACAGGCACATAATTTCCAAAATATATTTTATCTATATGATTTTTTAATTTATCAATTTGTGAATTAAACATAAAACTTGATGTAAATAATGATAGAATAATTATTATACTTAAAACAATAAGTTTAAAACTAAGACTTTTATAAAACTCTTTTTTCATTCTCTATTATAAGCTATAAATAATTAAACTGCTCATAAAATAAGCTTAACTTTATCTTAATGAACTTTTAGATATAATCGCGCCTTTATTAAAGAAAGGTTTTAATTTGTTAAATATAAAAAATACATTTATAGGACAATCTATAAAAAGTGATGTCTTATCAGGAATTGTTGTTGCTGTAGCACTTGTTCCTGAAGCTATTGCTTTTTCTATTATTGCAGGAGTGTCTCCTCTAGTTGGATTATATACTGCTTTTATATTAGGGTTAATTACTGCAATGATTGGTGGTAAAGCCGGAATGATTTCAGGAGCTACAGGTGCAGTTGCTGTTGTACTAGTAGGACTTGGAGTAAAAATCAAAGAAGCACTTCCTCAAAACCTATTAGAGCAACTAACAGTAACTAACGAACTATCAAATTATATCTTACAATATATATTATTAGCAACTATTTTAGCAGGTATTATTCAGATATTAGTTGGAGTATTTAAACTAGGAAAATTAATTAGATTAGTTCCCCAACCAGCAATGTATGGATTTGTAAATGGTCTAGCAATTGTTATTGCAATGGCTCAGTTTCCTCTTTTTAAAGGTGAAAATTGGATTATGTATGCCTTAGTATTAGGAACTATGATAATAGTTAAATTTTTTCCAAAAGTTTCCAATGCAATACCATCTGGACTTGTGGCAATTATAGTTATTTCTGTTATTGTTATTGGTTTAGATTTAGATACAAAAAGAGTTGGAGATTTAGCTGATATATCAGGAAGTTTACCCTCTTTTTCTATTCCAACATTACATGTCGATTTTGATTCGATATTAACAGTTCTTCCTTATTCTATTTTAGTTGCATTAGTAGGACTTATTGAATCTTTATTAACTCTTTCTGTTCTAGATGAAATGGGAGGTAAAAGAGGTAGTGGAAACCAAGAATGTATTGCCCAAGGTACGGGAAATGTAGTTTGTGGTTTCTTTGGAGGAATGGCAGGTTGTGCAATGATTGGACAATCTATTATTAACTTCTCAAATGGTGGATGGGGTAGATTATCAGCCCTTACTGCTTCACTATTGCTTATCTCTTTTGTTGTGGCTCTTTCTGGATATATTGCAATGATTCCAGTTGCAGTTCTTGTAGGTATTATGTTTATGGTTTCTATTGGAACTTTTGAGTGGGAAAGTGGAAATAGAATTAGATATATGCCAAACTCTGATAAGTTTGTATTAGTTGCAGTTACAATTATCACTATCTTTGCAGACCTTGCAATAGCAGTTATTACAGGTATTATTATCTCTGCACTTGTATTTGCATGGAAACATTCAAAAGTAAGAAGTAGAACATATAGAGAAGGAAATGATACAAAAGTTTATGAGTTTGATGGACCACTATTTTTTGGTTCAACTACATCTTTCTTTGAATTATTTGATACAAAACATGACCCAGAGAATATAATCTTAAACTTTAAAGATGCAAGAGTTATGGATATATCTGGGGTTGAAGCTATTGATTCAATTACAAAAAAATATGCTGATTTAGGGAAAAAGCTTACAATTAGACACTTAAGTGAAGATTGTAAAAAAATTCTTAAGAATGCTGGACCATTTTGTACATATGAAGAAGATGAACCAAACTATAAGGTAGCTATAAACTACTAATACTTAGGGATAAACTAACTAGTTTGTCCCACTTATTTACATTTTCTTTTCTCTTTGATATAATATACCTATAATACAAAAATAGGTTTGTTATGGAAATAAATAATTTTTCACAATCATCATCACTAATATATCAAGAACTAGCTCAAAAAAGAGCGGAATTATCTAATATAGACAAAAAAGAACTTGAAAAATCTACACAAGAATCTTATGATAAAGTTAATATTAGCGATAACAAGTATGATGAGAAAGATTATAATAGAGTATTAGACAAATTTAAAGATTTAGATGCCGAAACAAAAACTCATGAACAAACCCATGCATCAGGAGCACCTACAACTGCACCAATAAGCTATAACTACCAAGTAGGACCAGATGGTAAATTATATGCAACTGGGGGTTCAGTTAGATTTGACACTTCTATTCCAGATGATGAAGCAAGTGCAAATGTAAAATTAGAACAGTTAAAAGATGCTTCAAGTTCAGTAGATAATTTAAGTAGCGCAGATGCTCAAATAGCACGAACTGCAAACTTAAATAAACTTTTATTACAAAGCCAAGATTATAATCAAGGAGAAAGTAATGAGAATTGATAATAATATACATGCAATGACAGCTTCTGCGGTACAAATAGACAAGTTAGCTACAAACCTAGCTGATGTAGCTAATACTGTAGGAGAGCCAGAGAATCAAGAAGTAACACAAGATTTAATTGATTCAATTGTAGGACAAATACCAGAAGTTATTTCATATGAAGCAAATGCAAAAGGAATAGAAACTCAAAATGCTGTCGCAGATGTATTACTAAATATAAAGGCTTAAAGAAGAATGTCAAAAATAAATATCGTATGTCCCCATTGTCAAAAAGTAAATGCAATTCCCAAAAAAGACAGTTATGCAAAAGCTAACTGTGGCTCTTGTAAAAATTCATTACTAGATACAACTCCTATAGAATTAGATGAATCAAACTTTGATCATGTAGTTGTAAACTCTGAAATTCCAGTAATAGTTGACTTTTGGGCGCCATGGTGTGGTCCATGTAAAATGATGACACCAATATTCAATGAAGTATCACAAAAATATCCACTAAAAGCTTTATTTGTTAAAGTAAACACTGAATCACATCAAAATTTAGGTGCTAAATACAATATAAGATCAATACCTACTCTTGTAGTTTATAAAAATGGAAGTGAAGTAAAAAGAGTTAGTGGAGCATTAGACCCATTAAAATTATCTAATTTAGTAAATGAAAATTTATAGTAATCTTGAACTTATTTTAAATTATCTTTTTTGTAAGTATTTAACTAAATAGTTAAATACTTTTTCTTCAATTATATAACAGTATATAATACTTAAATAGGAAAAAGTTATAATCTTAATACAATAGTTATTGGTTTTTTAAAATTTATTCAATGTTTTTTACATAAATTGTTATATCATCGTAATCAATAAGAAATTCTTTTTGTATCTTTTCTACTTTAAATGTTGAAGATTGTTCTCTTATCTCTCCATATTGAAGTATAATTTCATCACCAACTTTAGGAAGATGTAGTATATCTTTTGAACTTTCATATTCTTTTTCCATAATTGTATTTGGTGAACCGTGACTTCCCGAATTAGTTGCTAAAAAACAAACCTTTATCATTAAACTTCCTTTCAAATATAATAAATATTTAATTTTATAATGTAAAAATAATTATTTGAAGTTAAAATTTAATAATTCAATAAAATATTGAAAGATTTTAAATTTAAGAAGTTTTCAAAAACTCTTTAAATTTTTCTAACTGATTTTCATTAAAAACTACAACACCATTTTCAATCAATAATTTTGCAGTTAACCCTTGTCCTTCAATTAAATTTCCACTAAATGTTCCATCATATATTTTTTCATTTCCACATGAAGGAGATTTTGATTTTAAAAGTGCTACTTTTATATCTTCACTTTGACAAAGTTCAAAAGCATTTTTTGCACCAATTAAAAAATTAATTGTAACATCAGTTTTTTCTTTAGTTTGTACAATAAAAGGCTTTGTTCTACTTATTATCTCAGCAGCTTCTCTTGGTGTTGGCAATCCACCTGAAACTTCAGGGCAAAAAGAGTATATTTCATTTTCACAAAGAATATCCATGAAAAGTTCTTTTTGAGCAAAAGTGAAAGAACTACCGTATGCTATTGATGAATTTTCTCCATCATATCTTACATCTTCACCTAAAAGACAAGATGAAATTAAAATCTTCATTAGTCTTCTCTATCTAAATGTTCTTTTGAAAAGAATGTAGATGGTTGAATATTATTAAAAGCAGCCTTCATTGAAACAAACATTTTAGGATTTTCTTCTTCAAGTTTTGCTAATAATTCTTTTGTAGCAGCTCTTGCATGTGGCATTTTTACATCAAATCTAAGTCCAGGACAGGCTTCATCACCAATTACAGTTAACTCATTTGTATCTGCAAATGCTCTTAATTGTCTCTCTCTACAAAAAATTAATGGTCTTATCACTTCTAAACCATTTTCAGCTTTATAAATTGGAGGCATAGATCTTAAAGCTCCACTATATAAAAAATTCATAAAAAATGATTCCATAGCATCATCTAAGTGATGACCTAAAGCTACTTTATTATAACCTTGTTCTAAAGCAGTTGTATATATATAACCTCTTCTCATTCTTGAAAAGAATGAACAAAAAGATGAATTTTTTCTAATTTTTTCACCAGCTAATTCAAAAATTTCAGTATCTACTATTTCATGTTCAATTCCATGTTCTTTACAATGATCAGCTAAAAACTGAACTTGTTCACCCATTCCATATGTAATCGTTACTGCTTTAAATTCAAAATCAAATGGAGTAACACTTTTTAATCTTTTTAATGCATGTATTAAAGTTGTTGAGTCTTTCCCACCTGAGAAACCTACAAGAACTTTATCCCCTTCTTTTATTAAGCCATATTCAGCATTTGTTTTACCAACTAATTTAGATATTTTTTTACTAAGTTCTATCAAAATTATCTATCCTATATATTTTTTCGCGATTATATCAAAAAAAAAGCAAATAGTCTATATTTATTATTTGACAAGTTTGTCTTTGAGTTAACAAAAAGTACACACTATTTTTTTATAATTAAAAAAAAGGAACATCTATGAAAAAACTTCTATTAATAACAGCCTTTCTCTCAACTATATTATTTGCACAAGATCATACTTTTGAATCAAAAGATGATAGAGTTAATATTATTGAATTATACACATCACAAGGATGTAGTTCTTGTCCTCCTGCAGATAAATGGTTATCAAATTTAAAAGAACATCCAAAACTATTTAAAGATTTTATTCCTATGGCTTTCCATATTACTTATTGGGATTTTATTGGTTGGAAGGATGTATTTGCAACTAAATCTAATGATAACAGACAAAGATATTACTCTAGTAAAGTTTGGAAAAAAAATTCAGTATATACGCCACAATTCATAATAAATGCAAAAGAGTATAGAACATGGTTTACAAATCAAAGTTTTCCAAATTTTAAAAATCAATATGGAGGAAAACTAAACATAAATCTAAATAATAACAAACTTCAAGTCTCTTATTTTAATAAAAATATTAAAAATCAAAAAATTTATTTAAATGTAGGTATTTTAGGCTTTGACTATGAAATTAACATAAAAAGAGGTGAAAATAAATATAAAACTTTAGAACATGATTTTGTAGTTTTAAATCATATTCAAAAATTTGCAGAAATTAAAAATAATAAATTAGAAATAGATACAACATTATTCAATTTAGAAAAAAACAATAAGAAAAAAGCTTTAGTAATATGGTTAAGTGATTACAATTCTGAAATTCTTCAAGCAACAGGAGGATATATCTAAAAAGCAGTTATGATTAACTCCTTTTTTAGTTAAATTGATTATAATTTCATATCAATTTAAATTAAAGAAAATATAAATGACTCAAGAAGAAGTATTAGAATTTAAACACACTATAGCAAGAACTATTATCCCAATAGTTCAAAACATGACAGAAGAACAAATCAGAAATATTATTAGTATTGTTGAAAAAGAACATAAAGATTTACCTGAAGGTTTTGGAAATATGCTTTATGAACAAATTCTTATTATGAAATATAATGGAAGATACTAATCTTCCTTTTTTAACTTATAACTATTTACCAAACCTGCAATAACTACACAAATTAATCCAACTACATAAACTAACTTAATTGGTTCATCAAATAACAAAATCAAATAAATAGCCGATAAAATTGGTGTTATAAATACAAATGGTGCTAAATAAGATGCTTCTGTCATTTTCAATGCATTAATCCATAAAAGATACGAAAAACCATTTAAAAATACACCATTTAATAGTATAGGAAACCACTCATTTAAAGTTGGCATTGCAAAAGAAGAAAAATAAAACATAGAAAAAAGAGATGCAATTGTTGCACTTAAAAAATATATAGAAGTAACTGAAATAGGTTCTAAATGAATTTTTTTGCTTAAAACAGAAAATAATGCAAAAGAAGAAGCTCCTAAAAGAACCAACATAATTACAGAAAAATTATCCACATGAACATTTGAGAAGTTACCTTTTGTAAGAACAATAAGTACTCCAAAAAAACCTAACAATACTGCTATTGTTTTTCTTACAGTTAATCTCTCTTTTAATAAAAAAAGAGAAAACACCACAATTGATATAGGCCAAGTATACTGCACAACAAGGACTTCTAAACCTTTAGCTTCTTTATATCCAAGATATAAAAATAGATAATAAACATATGTTCCTAAAAGGCCTAAAATAACAACACTTAGCCAATCTTTTCGTGAATACTTTTTGATTTCACTAACTTTTTGTTTAAAAATAGCAGTGAAGAATAAACAAATAAAAGATATTAAACTTGACCAAAAAAGAAATTGATGATTATCTAAAGATGATTGTGCAAACTTAGCTGCAGGAGGTATCATAGCCCAAAGAGCTACACATATAAGAACAAGTATTGTTCCTTTAGTTTTATTTGTCATTAAATATCCTATATTAAAAGAAAAATTATATAAAAGATTTACTTTAGAAAGATAAGAAGAAAAATTTTCCTTCTTATCTTTTTATATTAGTTTATACCTCTAGCACCAATATTCCCATATCTGTGATAAGAATGAGATACTGATTGTTCTTGGAAATAGTTTAATAATTCCAATCTACCTTCCATCATAGGAGCTTGTCTTACAATAAAAGTAGCTGTTTTTGCTGCTTCCTCAAAAACAACTTTTGGAACTTTTTTAATATTCGAATAAATAACTCTATCATAGTTCTTTATAATACTTTTAAACTCAGCATCAGTTTGTTCAATCATTTTATCTCGAGGAGTAAATAGTTTTGAAGCATCTTTTAAAAATGATTTCACTAAATTATTTTGTTCAATTGAAACTTTGAAATGAACTTGAGCAACTCGCGCTGCTAATATTCTTGAAACTGCTTCAAAAAGTGTATCATTATGTGATACTCTAATTAGAACATTTTTTAAAGGTAAGTATCTAAAGTGATTATCTTCTCCCCTAACCTCACAATAATCTTTCTCTTGTGAAAATTCATTTTCATAATTTTCTAAATAAGATTGCAAAGATAATTCTAATTTTTCAAAATCTTCTTTACTTTCACTATCTTTATAAGAGGCAATAAGTTGAGTTAAACTATTAGAATATTTCTTTTTAGTTTTTGGAGTAGATACTTCTTTAAAATCTACAAATTGTGTTATATAATTAAAAATTCCCACTTTACGCCCTGCTCCAATAGCAGATTTACCTAAACCACCAAATGGTTGTCTAAGAACAATTGCTCCAGTTGTTCCTCTATTTACATATAGATTTCCAGCTTTTATATTTTTTTTCCAAAAAGTAACTTCTCTTTCATCTAAAGACTCAATACCAGAAGTTAATCCATATCCTGTAGAGTTTACAATATCAACAGCATGGGCAAGATTACTAGCTCTCATAACAGCAAGTACTGGACCAAATAATTCATTCATATGGCAGAAACTTCCTTCTTTTACACCCCATTTTATTGCTGGTTTTAACATAAACTTATTATCATCAGAATAAGAAGGTTTTAAAGCCCACTCTTCTCCTGTTTCAAGAGAATTAATTGCAGTTTCTAAATTACCAGAAACTGGATTTGCTAAAGTTCCAATTCTATTTTTAAAATCCCAAACAGAACCCACACTCATTGAATTTGCAGTATCAATTAATGCTTTTCTAAAATCTTTGTCTTCATATACTTCATCTTCAAGTATAAGTAATGAAGTAGCAGAACATTTTTGACCTGAATTAGAAAAGGCACTTTGACATACATTTTTAACAGCTTGTTCTCTATCTGCCATATTTGTGACAATAGTAGCATCCTTTCCTCCAGTCTCTGCTGTTAAGAATAAATCAGGTCTTGTTTCTAACATTTTATAAGCAGTGTCTTCACCACCAGTTAAAATTACAAAGTCAACTGCTTTATTTGGAATCAAATGTTCACCAGCTAAAGCTCCTGGGCAAGGTAAGAATTGAAGTGTATTCTTCGAAACTCCTGCATCCCAGAAACATTTACACATTTCATATGCAGTTAAAGCTGCAACTGATGCAGGTTTTATAATAACAGTATTTCCAGCGGCAAGTGTGGCTGCAATACCACCTAAAGGAATAGCTACAGGGAAATTCCAAGGAGGAACAACCACACCAACACCTTTTCCACTAAACTCTAAATTCTCATATTTATCAAAGTATTCTGCAGAATATGGATAAAATTCAATAAAATCAACTGATTCTGATACTTCAACATCAGTTTCAGTAAATACTTTACCAACTTCTGCTGCTGCTATACCAATTAAATCATCTCTTCTTTCACGTACTTTTATCGCTGCTTCTTTTAATATTTCATGTCTTTGTTTATGAGTTTTACTTCTCCATCCATCAACATCTGCACTTGCTATTTCAACAGATTTTTTAATATCTTCAGCATTTGCAATAGCAAATTTTCCAGCTAATACACCCTCTTGAACTTGTGATTTGTCTATTGCTTCAATAATCTCTCTGTCATTAGTTATATCTTCACCACCAACTACAATTGGAGCTATTTTATGTTCTGTATTTTTATCAAACTTCCATTTTTTAACTATATCTCTAGCCCATTCATGATTTTTAGGTAATATAAAATCTGTATCAGCTTCTGCTTCATAAACACCTGTATCATATGCAGACTTTTTAAAATCATTCCATTTTTCTTCTAATCTATTTTGAGTTCTTTTCGCACCAACAAAAGAAGTTTTTTCTGCTTCAAAAGATTTAATAAATAGATCTTTTTGCATATTCCAATTTTCTGAACCAACTGTTAAACCAAAAGAGTATCTAATAAAGTTATTTGGACCAGTATTTTCATCTAACCTTCTAACTAAGTAAGCAATAGCATTTGTAAATTGCTCTTTTGCAGCTGTTGGAGCATAAAGAATAACTTCTTTAGAAATCTCTTTTATTGCTAACCTTGCAGCTTCACTCATACCTTCTAACATCTCTAAAGTATGATATTTTGATACATCATTATCTTCAGCTAATTGTGTTGCATATGCTAATTCAAATAGATTATGAGATGCAGTTCCTAAATGTAAAAAAGGAGCATTTTGGGGTTGAAGTGCAAATCTTGCCATTCTTTTATAATTTGAATCTGTATCTAATTTTTCAGTATAAGTAACCATTTCCCAATGTTTTTGAGATGCTTCAGTCTCTTCCATCTCCATATTAGCACCTTTTACAAGTCTAACTTTAATAGGTGCTCCACCATTTTCTACTCTATTTTTTACCCAAGAAGTTAAATCTTTTTGAACATTAAACGAATCAGGTAGATATGCTTGAAGTACTATACCAGCATAGAAATTTTTAAATTCTTCTTTTTCTAAAGTCTTTTTAAATACTGCAACAGTAATATCTAAATCTCTATACTCTTCCATATCAAGATTGATAAATTTATTTGATTTTGTACCATCTGGTGCAATATAAGGATGTTCTTGCGCTTGTTTATAAATTCTTGTTAATTTATCTACAAGAACTTCAACAGTATGATCAAAATCTAATGCATTGATTTGAGAGTAAATTGTTGAAATTTTAATCGAAATATAGTCAATATTTGGGTTAGATAATGCTTTTAAATATTTTTGAACTCTCTCTTGAGCTTCTTCTTCACCAAGAACCACTTCACCAATTAGATTGATATTTACTCTTGTTCCTTCTGATTTTCTTTGAACTAAATGTGCATTAAAAGGCTTTTCTTCACCTTTTATTACAACTGTTCTAGTATCTTCTCTAATTTGATTTACAAACATTGGAACTGAAAGGTTCGGTAAATACTTACCAAAGTTTTGGAATAACCATAATAGTGTTTTATCTTTTGTTGTAAAAAAGTGTGCCATTCCATGTTTTTCAAGTAAAAATATAATCTGATTAGCAATTCTATCGTTTGATTGGGCTCTAAAACACTGATCCATTAGTTCTATTAAAAGTGCTTTATCTTTTGGATGGTCTAGCATCTTATTCATTTTTACATAGAATTCTCTATCAAAGTCACTTACAAGCTCTGTAGCTCTATTTTGCCATTTTTGGGCAAGGTTTATGGCAGAATTTATAAGTTCTTGCTCATTTGTCATCTGTTATCCTTCATTTTTATTCGTTTTTAAATAAATTTCATGTAGCTTAACAGTCAGGCTTCAATTGTCTGTCTTGAGGGGAGCAACCGCCAAGTATGCCCCTCATTGCTACTAAATTTTTCTTCAACTTTTTTTATATTTTTTATTTAGTGTTTTTTTCCTAAATAAGCTTCTTGAATCTTCTTAGAATTTAGAAGTTCTTCAGCTGTTCCTTCATGGGTAATTTTACCTACTTCTAAAACATACGCACGATCGGCTAATTTCAGAGCTGCTTTTGCATTTTGCTCAACTAAAAGTACTGTTACTCCACTTTGTGCAATCTCTTTTACAGCCTTAAAAATTGCTTTTATCAAAATTGGAGCAAGTCCTAAACTTGGTTCATCTAGAATTAAAAGTTTTGGTTTTGACATGATTGCACGACCAATTGCCAGCATTTGTTGTTCACCACCAGAAAGTGTTCCAGCAAATTGTTTTCGCCTTTCTTTAAGTCTTGGTAAAATGTCATAAATCCATTCTAAAGTCTCTTTATCATGATCTTTAAGTGTATAAGCACCCATCATTAGATTTTCTTCTACAGTAAGTGTTCCAAATACTCTTCTTCCTTCAGGAGAATGAGACATACCAAGAGCAACAATATCATGTGCTTCACACTTTGTAATATCATTTTTATCAAAAACAATATGTCCAGCTTTAGCTTTTAAAAGACCAGATATGGTCTGTAAAGTTGTAGTTTTCCCAGCACCATTAGCTCCAAGAATTGTTACTACTTCACCACGTCTTACATGAATATTGATTCCTTTAATAGCAGCGATAGCTCCATAACTTACTTCTAAATCTTTTACATCAAGTAATATTTCGTTATTTACCATAGTTACAATTGCTCCTCTTCTTCATCATCTGTTCCAATATAAGCTTCAATAACTCGTGGATCATCTTGAACAAACGATGGTTCACCTTGAGAAATCTCTTTACCAAAGTTAATAACAGTAATATAATCAGTAAGATTCATTACCATTTCCATATCATGCTCAATCATCATAATACCAATATCCATTTTACTAATATCTCTAATAATCTCAGTAAGTTCTTTAGTTTCATTTTCATTAAGACCAGCTGCTGGTTCATCTAAAATAAGTAGTTCTGGATTTGCAGCTAATGCCCTTGCCATTTCTACTTTTCTTTGATTTCCATATGATAAATCACCAGTTGGTGTTGTTGCAAACTTAGAAAGATTAAAGAACTTCATAAGTTCTTCAACTTTTTTCCAAGATTCCAATTCATCTTTTTTATAAAAAGGTGTATGAAAAATTGAGTGATACCATTTTTGTTTTGATTTCGTATGATATCCAGCCATAATATTTTCAGCTACACTCATCTCTTTAAAAAGTCTAATATTTTGAAACGTTCTTAAAACACCCATTTGGGCAATTTTATGAGGTTCTGTTCCTGTAATATCTTTACCTTTGTATTTAATAGTTCCTTTTTCAGGGACATAAATACCTGTAACACAGTTAAAAAGAGTAGTCTTCCCAGCACCATTTGGACCAATAATTCCATAAATCTGACCAGGTTTTACTTTAATAGTTAAATCATCAATCGCAACTAAACCATGGAAAAATTTAGATACATTTTCTATTTCTAAAACGTATTCCATTATTTAGCTCCTTCTTCTTTTTTAGGCCTTAAAAAATTAGGTATGTTTCCAAAACTTGCAGGCCAAACACCATTTGGTCTAAGCACCATTGTAAGCACCATTGCTGCACCAAAGATTAAATATCTTGACTCTTTAAACTCTGTAAAAAGTTCTGGAAGTACAAACATTACAAATGTTCCAATAATAACACCAGGAAGTGATGCAGAACCACCTACAAGTACAATTGCAAAGAACATAACTGATTGCATGAAAGAGAATGATTCAGGAGAAACAGCTGAATACTGGATAGCAAAAACTGAACCAGCAGCACCTGCAATTGCTGCACCTAATGCAAATGCAAATAGTTTGAAATATGGAACATTTATTCCCATAGATTTTGCTGCAATCTCATCTTTATGAATATAGTATAAAGCTCTTCCATATCTTGAAGAATCTAAATTTCTAATGATTAAGAATGTTAGTAATAATAATCCAAAGGCAATATAATAAATTGCTGTATCAGAGAATAATTCATATCCAAAGATTCTAACTACATCAATACCAAAAATACCATTTGGTCCACCAGTTAATCCAAATATATCATTTGATAAAACTTGTTCAAAGATGATATTAAATCCAATAGTTGCAACTAATAGATAATCACCTCTTAAGTGAATAATTGGACCGGCTAATAAAACTGCAACAATTGCTGGAAATATAATAGCAAATGGCAAAGTAGCAATAATTTCAAAACCAAAATGAACATTTAAAATTGCTGTTGTATATGCACCAAGTCCAAAGAAAATTGCATGACCCATATTAAACACACCAGCACGTCCTAAGATAATATCTTGAGAAAAAGCTACTGTAGCAAATACTAAAAAAGTAATACCAATTGAAAGCCAAGCAGAATCAACTAACATTGGAAAAAATGCCATTATTACTATAAATAAAATAGCTATAAGTGTTGTTTTATTCATTATACTTTCTCCGCTACTTTTTCACCAAGAATACCGGTAGGTCTTACAATTAAAATTACGATTAGTAAAATAAATGTAAACGTTTCAGCCCATTCTGTTGAAATATATCCTGCAATAAGTGCATTAAATAACCCTAGCATTAAACCCCCAAGCATAGCTCCTGGAATATTACCAATACCACCAATAATTGCTGCAATAAAGGCATTTAAGCCATAAAGCCACCCCATATCAAATGTTAACGCTCTATAATAAAGTCCAATAAACAATCCACCAATAGCTCCAAGCATAGAACCAATAACAAAAATAGTCATAATAACTCTATTTACATTGATACCCATTAGTTTTGCGGCATCTTGATCAATTGCAGTTGCTCTAATAGCTGTACCCATTTTTGTTTTATTAATAAAAATAAAAAGTGCTGCCATTAAAACTGCTGATAATGCTAAAATACAAACTTGTGTAAATGAAATAATTACACCACCAAAATTCCAAGAGGTGCTTGGTAATAAATCAGCAGGAAAGATTTGCATATTTGGTCCCCAAATAAGCATAATTCCATTTTGAATTACTAATGCTGCACCAAGTGCAGAAACAACTGCACTAAGTCTTGGTGCCGTTCTTAAAGGCCTATAAGCCAGACGCTCAAGAAGAACACCTATAAAAGCCACAATAATTGCTGTTAATAAAAAGATAATAATGATATTAATAAATGAAGCCGCACTTGCCCCAAATAATTGTGTAAAAATAGTCAGTCCCACATAAGCTGAAAAGGCTACAAGGTCACCGTGTGCGAAGTTAATTAACTTCATCACACCGTAAACCATAGTATAACCTAAAGCAACCAATGCATATAAACTTCCTATAGTTAAACCATTTATTAACTGTTGAAGAAAAATATCCATTTTAATTTACCTTATTATTTTACTACTTCTTTAGTTCCATCTGCTTTCATATTATAAACAACAAACTTAGCTCCAACTCTTTCACCATCTTCTCTAATGTTGAATGGTCCAGTAATACCTGGGAAGTCTTTCATTGTATTTCTAATATAGTCAGAGATTTTTTTAGTATCAAAAGATTTTGTTTTTTCAACACCTTCAATAACTGCTCTTAAACCATCAGCATTTGTAACAGGCCAAATTGAAGGAGGATCCATTTGGAATCTTTTCTTATAATCACCTAAATACTTTTTAGCTTCTGGGTATGGTAAAATTTCTGGAGTTGGGAAGTTAATTAAAACTGTACCTTCAGCAGCTTTCCCAGCTAGTTTATAGAAATCTGGGTTATCATTTGAATCACCACCAACAAAATCAGCTTTAATTCCTAATTGAGCTTGTTGAGATCTAATTAACCCACCATCAGTATAATAACCAGAATAATAAATTACATCTGGGTTCATAGATTTAATTTTTGTTAAAACTGCTGTAAAGTTTTGAGTACCAGATTTAACTTTTCCTCTAAAAATTACGTTTCCACCAAGTGCTTTTGTTGAAGCTTCAGTTGAATCACCAAGTCCTGCAGAATATGAAGAATAATCAGATAATACTACAATTCTTTTATATTTTTTTACATTTACAAAATATTCAGCTGTAAAATCACTTTGTGAAGAGTTTGGAAATGAATTTCTAAAGAAAGTCCAATATTTTTTAGCAATTAAAGAATCAGATGTACCATCTGAAGTTTGTAATACTTTATTTCTATAATATGTAGTTTGAGCTGCTTCCGTTGCTCCTGATGTATAAGAACCAATTACTGCAAAAACACCTGCATTTACTAATTTCTTAGCACAAACTGCTGCTTTTTGAGCTTTTGCTTCATCATCACAAGTAACAACCTCAATTTTCTTACCTAAAAGACCACCTTGAGCATTCTTCTCATCTACAATAAGTTTTACAAAGTTATCTATACTTTGCCCCTCATTTGCGTATTTTCCTGTAATTGGTGCTTGTACACCGATTTTTACTGTATCAGCTGCAACTAGTGAACTAGCAACTGCTGCACTTAGTGCTAATGCACTAGCAATTTTTGTTAATTTCATATATACTCCTTATAAAATAGTCCCTATTTTACAAGGGACCTCATTTAATTACTTCTTTTCACAAAATGGCAAAGCCATTTCTAAAGAAGCAAATCCTTAAGAGAGCAACGAGTTGCTCTTGCAATCTAATTAAAAAGTAGGTTCTATAATATAGCAACCTACGCACCATTCGCCGATGTTATCAATTATATTTATCTCTCCCCCTTTAAAATTAGATTTCAAGTTCTTATGACTTGATACGATTTTATCAAACGACTCAATTATTTCATCAAGTCTTTTTTGTGTTTTCTTTCTTGCACTATTAGAAATATCAAGATAAAAAGCAAATACTCCATAATCAAGAGTAGAATCTTCTTGTCTTTCCCTTTCTAACATTTTACACATTTTTTCTACTTCACTCTTATACTCTTCTTGAACATTTCTAACACCATTTTTTATACTCATTATAACTCTTGAAATAGAATCATTATCAGTTTTATGTTCGAATCTTTCATCTAAAGTCAAACACATAACATCTTGTGTTAAATACTTTTCTTTCATAAAGTCTCTAAATCCTGCCCTATTAGGTAAAGAACATCTTAATATATCTGCAACAGTAGCATCAATAAAAATCTCTGGAGAGTTAGAAAGTTTTGCTATTTCTTGAGAAACATGGATTGTAAGAAACTTAGCAGGAGCATAAGAAAGATAAAGTTCATCTGCTGTCCAATGGGAATAATTAGCTTTTGCAGTTCTTATTCCTCTAGTTACAGCATCTATGATTTCTTCTTGATTTGGAAACTTGTGCATATTTTAACCTATATAATTTTCATCAACTTCTTCTAATATACCGCTTTCATACAATATATCTTCTATAAGACGATTTTTTGAAATATTAATTTGATTCGAAAGAATTACTAAAGCATTATCTAACTTCTTATCAATTTTAATTGTTAATTGAGATATCTCTTTTTTATCTTTTTTAGTATGTTTATTAATAACATTTTTTATAACTGCACGAGAGTTTTTTTGCTTAGCCATCTTACTCTTTTCCCTAATTAAATTTTAGTAGTACTAAAAGTAGTACTAAATTATTATTAGTCATTATTTCATAGAAAAAATAAAATGAAACTTAAAATATTAGTGATTTATATATAATTTTTATACAATTTTATAACAACTTAACTAAATAGCATGTTAATGCTATTCTAATGCTATTTTACTTACTTTTCTGTTGAATTACTAAACCAAGAATTATAAAAGATAATCCAAATAATGTGGAGATAAAAATAGGTTCATTTAATACAAAATAAATAAGTATTAATGAAAGAAAAGGAGAGATAAATATAAGATTTGCAATCTTTGCAGTATTTTCTGCTGTTTGCATAGCTTTTAACCAAAAAAGAAAAGTAATTCCCATTTCAAAAAAACCTACATATATAGCTGCTAAAATCCCTTCTATATCAGGGAAAACAATTGTTTGAGTAAAATACAAATATATTCCTATCATAGGCAATGCAAATAAGAAGTTTGAAAATAGACTTACAACAGGATCACTCTTAGACTTAGTATTAAAAATCCAATAAAGTGCCCAAAGTACTGTACTTAACAATGCAAGTAAAACACCATCAAGATTTGAAAAGTTTAAACTAAAAGGTTCACCTTTTGTAGAAATAATTAAAACACCAAAATAGCAAATTATTCCAGCAACTATATCACCAAAGGTAAGCTTTTGTTTTAATAAAGGAACAGATAAAAATGCTAACATTAAAGCCCAAGTATAGTTTATTGCTTGTGCTTCTTGGGCAGGGAGTAAATCATAAGCTTTAAATAAAACAAGATAATACAAAAATGGATTTATAGAACCTAATATTAAAGTCATAAGTGAATTAGTTTTTACATGTATACTTACTAAATGAAGTTTCTTTTGAATAATGATTACAAAAAACAATACAAAAAAAGATGACAAAGAAGCATAAAATACAAGTTCTTCTGGAGACAAATACTTTAATGAAATTTTAAAGGCAGTTGCAACTGTAGACCAAAGTAAAACTGATATAAAGGCAAATTTAAAGGCAATAGAGTTTGATTTTATAATACTTCTCCAATAAAAATTGAAGAAATTGTATCATAAGTTTTAATACATTACTTTAATTTCTAAATCCCCTTTTTCATTCATATCAAATACTATTCCCATTTGATTAAAGAAAGCATCAATGTAAAATGCTAAATCTTGATAGATTGATAAATTTATAAAACCATCTGGATAAATCTCTTTCATAGAATAAAATTCATATTGCATTGCTTCCCATATATCTTTAAAATATGAACACTCTAAATTATAATCTGAGTCATAATCTAATTCTTCTAAAGTCATGTTAAATCCATGTAAATAGCCTTGTAAATAAGCGGCTGTTTTTAAAAGAGATTTTATATCTTCTATTGAAGAAAATAGCAAATCATCTCTTTTTTTATTTATTTTAAAAGCTAAAAGCTGAGTTTTTATATTTTGACTTGCACTATTTATTTTTTTTATTAAGTTCTTTGCCATAATTTTAGGGAATTGAGTTTCTAATGCACTATTTGATGATATGTAGTTTGCTATATATTCACTCCAACACTCTTCTGCAATTGGAAATAAAATTGAACTTTTTCCTTTATACTTAGTTGTTTTCATTAAATCTTTAAATATATCAATTTTTTTATTGTTATCATGAATATGCGCAAGTTCATGGTGAATTATATGAAAAGCATCTTTATAGCTTTGTTTTTCATGACTAGTGAGAATATTTGTAATAAAAGAGGTTTTTATAACTAATACTAATTCAAAATCATCTTTTTTTGGTATTGTTAAAACTACTGCATAAGTGTCTTGATTTGCTCTATATCTATTTTTAAAAGATGTTTGATTTGCACTTGTTAAACTTTCAACATCTCTTTCAAAATTAGAGGTAATGACAATTTTTTCTAATCTTCTAAAATCTAAAGAAGAAAAATTATCTACTATATCTTTTAAAGCACTCACAACTTCTAAAGATACTTTTTCTGTTAACCCATTAATTTTTATATTTATATCTTTTAGCATAACAATCACCTCTATATATTAATTATAGAAAAAAGATATATTATTTTATTGATTCTACAAAGCTATAATTTTTATTTAAGTTTTATCATATTTTATTATTATAATATTTATTTATATTAAATTTTATACTTAGGAGAGTAAATATGAAGATTAAGTTATTAAAAATTCTTTTAATATTAGGACTTATTTCAACTGCAAATTATGCAAATGATTTAAACTTAAGAGGAGATGGTGTCTCAATTGAAAAAGATGATTCAAAGTTTATAATAAAAAGAATGCATGACGAAGAATGTCGTAAAATCAATGGTGCTGATCCTAAAAATATTTGGTCAGGTAATTATGCAAATGCAAAACTTCCTGAAAAATGTGTTAAAAAATTTGTAACAACAGTTGGTAAGATAACACCAATGAATATAAATGATAAAGTAAAAACTGTAGGAGAAGTAGAAGTTATAAAATTTATTGAAGAATCACAATCAAATGAAGATATGCTTCTAATTGATGCAAGACTTCCTGATTGGTTTTTACAGATGACAATTCCAACTGCTGAAAATATTCCGTTTACATATTTTAATAAAGATAAATATCCAGATGATTTCTATGATGTACTAGAAATGGTTGGAGTAGAAGAAATAAGTGAAGGAAAATATGATTTCTCTAAAGCTAAAAAACTTTTATTATTTTGTAATGGTCCATGGTGTCCTCAATCAACATTCGCTATTAATAACTTGATAAAAATTGGCTTTCCTCAAGACAAACTCCTTTGGTACAGAGGGGGTATGTACTCTTGGAAAATGTTAAACTTAACAACTACATCGGAATAAACAAATAAATATATTTTGCCAAATAGGCAAAATATATTTAAACTAATTGAACATGAATATCTTCAACAATTGATTTATCTAATTTACCTCTATTTACTAATTCAGACATTACACCAATTGCTTTTTTATGATTAAAAGCATCTCTGTATGGCTTTTTATTCCTTAGAGATTGATATATATTTAAAGCAGACATAAGTCTGTCTTTTAAACTTAAATCTTTTCCTTTTAATTTGTAAGGATATCCTGTTCCATCTATAGTTTCTTGGATTCTACAAGCCCAATTAGTTATATCATTAAAGCCCATTAGGTTACTTAATATTTTCTTTGTGTAGTATGGATATGATTTCATTATTTCATATTCATCATCAGTTAATTTTGATTCTTTGCATAATATATCATTTGGAATAGCAAGCTTACCAATATGATGTAATGATGCAGCAATTAAAAACGTTTGTTTATCTTTATGCTCAAAACTATAAAAATCAGCCATCTTAGAACATTTATCAATAAAATCTGTATCCTCTTCAACAAGGTCAGAAAAAATTGTAGTATAAGATAATACTTCTTCAAATGTTGGACTTGAAGTAAAATCATGTAAAGTTCCAAAAATATAAAATAAAATATCATTTTCATTTTGAATATCTAACCAAAAATCAATAGAAGAAGCAACATCAAGAAAATGATTTACTATTTCTTCAGAAAAAAGTTTATTCTCATTTCTTTCTAAAAATTTGATTATTCCTTTTCTATTCTCAATATCTTTACCACTTAAATCAAACTTTTCATCTAATAAGTGAGAAAAAGAGATGATTTGCGCTAATAAAGGAATTTCTTTCCCCGTTATACCAAATATTCCACTTCCATTATAGTATTCATTATGATACTTTAATACATTCTTATATCCGCATAAAAAAGGTAATTTGTCTACGCATTCTTGTGTAAGTTCATAATACTCTTTCGTATAATTATTCTCTTTTTTTAAAGCAATATTATGAACTAAAGAGTACGCACATAAATCCGACATTTCTTGAGGAGTTAAATTATATTTTTCTGCAATTTTTAGACTTAAAAAAGCAACTCTTTTTGAATGATTTGGAGTTGTGTTTTTTAAATCATTTTCTGCTAAATCTAATGCAATTGAAATAGAAAGTAAAAAATTATTTAAATTAAATGCAATTTGTTTCTTTTTGTCCATTACTTATCCTGATACTTATTTTTATCTCTATTATATTATTATTTTCTAAAAATAAAACTTTTAATCATTATATCTTTTACTTGACTTAAGTTTATTTATTAGTTACAATACTTTATAAATATTCACAAAAATTATAAAATGAGTCATTTAGAAGACGCTTTTTTGTTAATATTTTATTATATAATCAAAAATGATTATTTTAAATCACTAAAAAGGATAGATTATGAGTAGTTTTAAAAGAAATGAAGATTTAGACTTAGGTAAGAAAAATGACATTTTGTTTTTAAAAAGCACTACACTTTTAGCGACATTAATAATTGCTAATTATTTAGTAGTTAATACTATAATTTCTTAAAGTGTAAACTAAATTAGTTTACACTAAATTTTCTAGTATATTTTCTAATTAATAATTAGTACTTTACTCTTCTTCAAGCATAGATGTTATTGCTTCAAGTGATTCATCAGTCATATCTAAATCAATATGCCCAGCACCTTCAACTTTTATCAACTTAGCATTTAAACCTTTGTCTTTGGCTATTTTGAAAAACTCTGTTGTCACTTCTGGTTTAGAGATATCATCATTAGTTCCATAAATAAATAAGAAATTAGCATTTTTATTTATAGAATCTAGAACATCAATCATTGATATCAAATTACCTTTTTCTTCTTTATGAATATCATATCTACCACCAGCTAATGCAAAGTTTTGAACTAATTCTGGTTTCAATCCAGATAAAGTAGCACTCATCATAGCTCCAGCACTATGTCCTACTAGAGTAACAGTTTTAGCATCGTACTTTTCTTTTAATGATTTTACTAAATCTCCTAAAAATAAAACATACTCTTTTTTAGCAGCTTGATTTTTTTCACCTTTATGTGCTAAAGAAGTAAAATTATTTGTAGACGATCCAGAGTAGCCAGGAAGTGCAACTGCTACTGATGTAATATCTGTTGACATTGTTAAAGTTTCTGCAAAAGGAGCATATCTTCCTAAAGTATTTGTTCCTTCATCCCAAGTACCATGGACAATTATATTTAACTTACCTTCTACATCTCCTTCTGATTCATTATATTGAATACATTCTCCACCTGCAAAAATAAAATCTTCGCCTTTTGAAGCACATTCTTCGCTTGAAATCTTTGAAGCATATAGAGTAGAACTTAAAAGAATAGATAAACTACTCGCAATTAATATTTTCTTTAACATTTAATAATCCTTACAAATTAGTATGCAATAATTCCTGTATAACCAGCCACTTGTCTTTCAATTAGTTCAACAATCCCAGCTTGTACAAAACTAATATCTTCAATAAACTCATCATCACCCCACTTCATCGTATCCATAGTATTTCTACAACCTATAAATTCAACATCATATTCCATTAAAGAAATTATACGAGTCATAGTATCTTTATCATAATCTTTTCTTAGAGCTCTCATACCATTCCCATAAGCTACTACTACAACTTTTAATGACTCAGAAGGATACTCTTTTAAAATATTATAAATTGTACTTAGATTATGATTTATTTTATTAATTTCAGAATCATAAAATTGAATAACTATCTTTCTTGGTTCATCAAATGTTGGTTGAGGATCACTAAATGTTGATTCTGCATAAGAAAAAACTGTAATTAATAATATTGCTAAGATTTTTTTCACTTTTTATCCTTTTATTAAGAGGCAACTTTTTTATTATCTTGCCAATCTTTTAAAACTTTTACAGAAATATCTTTTGATATTTCACCACCTTCAAGTATCTTACAATATAAACCTCTACAATCTTGAACTAAAGTGGGTAAATCATCATCAAATACTGCTAAATGATTACAAATCGTACAACATTGAGTGATTTCTAATATTGTATCTCCAACTTGTAATATGCTACCTATATTATACTCATGAGGATTAAAATCAAACAAAATATTTTCACCTAAACTTCCTAGTTCAAGTTTTATTCCATTTTTTTCTGCCAAATCATAAGCATATTTACCAACAATCATTACTGCTTTTTCTTCATCTTGACCTGCAAATTTATCATCTTGAATACCAAAACCATAAATTAAATTTAATTTATTTACTTTTGGTCTAGGTAATCCACTTTGACCCTTTTTTGCACTAAATGTAGCAATTACTTTTCCAATATCATTCATATTATAGGTTTTCCTTTAATATTTCTAAGAAGTCCGGTTTAACCCAAGCTCCAGGATAAGTATTTAAAAGCTCCCCTGCACTAGTTAAAACAAAAAATGTAGGAGTCATACCTTTAAAATGTTTTTTTAAACCAAATGGTAGCTTTACAAAATCAACATCTATTTTTACAAAAATATAATCTTCATTCATCTTTTTTTGTACATCAGCTAAACCAAGTACATCTTTATCCATTTTTTTACAAAAATAACAGCTTTGTGAAGTTGCATAAACTATAAGTTGTTTACCTTCTGTATTTGCTCTATCTAATAGTTTCTGTTCATCTGGAGTTTCGGCTAAAGATTTCTTTTTTATTGGTGCTTTTTTCTGTCTATCTTCTTTATATCCCATAAAATATTGGGCTAAAAGTTCTGCTTCTTCATCAGAAATTTTAATTGGTTCTTTTTTTACATAGTATTTTAAAACATTTTCATCACAAATACTATTATTGATATCTGGATTCGCTAAATATTCTTTTAAATATTCTTCAATTTCTATTTGTCTCATATCGGAATCTTCTGGATCACCAATTCTTTTCCCACTATCCATAATTGCCCAAGCTAGCATGTTTTCCGTAGGAATTGTTAAGTTTAGTAGTTTATTATTTCTCTCAAAAAAATTCTCTTTTAATTTTTTAAATGAAATATACTCTTTATGACATGATGAACAATTATTTTCAAATAGTTTTTTTCCTTCTTGGAAGTTTGCATATAATGAAATCGTCATAAATAAAGAGAGAATTAAAAATAACCCTTTTTTAATCATTTTTGTCCTTTTTTTCAACTTAATAGATGCTTTTATTAAAACATCTATTAAATTGAGAAAAAGTATAAAGTTTCCTTTATACTTTTTTCAATCTAAACTAAAATCTTAAACGATTCCAGGGTTTCCTTTGATACCAACGATATCAGGAGTATCAACTTTTAAATTAGCAATATGCTTAACATTTTTAAGATAAGTTTCTACAGTCTCCCATACTGGTTCACCTGGTGATTTAGAACCAACAGTTGACCAACCAGCAACTTTATAGCTTTTAGAAGCTTCAAGCTTTTTACCATTTTTAGTAAGAGTCATATTGGAAATTCTTTCACCCATTTTTGCAGTTGGGTTAATTCTATAAGAAATACCACCTGTTCTTACCATATCTCCACCTTGTTGATAGAATGGATCTTCATTGAACAAGTTATCGGCTACATCTTCTAAAATAGCCTTAATCCCCTCACCAGTGATATCTCTAGCATAAGTTTCAGGATAAGTCATAGCCGTTTGAGTCATTAAATCATCAAATGTAATAGTTTGACCTGGCATTACAGAAGTTCCCCATCTAAATCCAGGAGATAATGAAATATCAGCACCTTTTACATCAATTAATGCATCACAAATAATTTGATCCCAAGAACCATTAAAGTTACCACGTCTAAAAAGTGTATTTTCAGTTGTAGCAATTTCTCTAGTTAACTCTTTTAAGAAAGGAGCTCTTACATCTTGAATATATTTTTTCATTCCTGGTTCTTCAGGTATTAAGTCTGAGAAGATTGGAAGTAAAGTAAATTTAAAGTCTTTAATTTTTCCATTTTGGATATTTAAATCAAGAACATTTAAAAATTTACCGTTTGAACCTGCATTACATACATAAGTAGTGCCAGCTTCATTTTTAACAGGATATGCTTCAGGAACACCATCATGAGTATGACCACCCATAATAAAGTCAATTCCAGTTACAACTTCTGCCATTTTTTTATCTGTATCATAACCATTGTGAGAAAGAACAATTACTGCATCTGGTTTCTCTTCTTCTCTAACTTCATCAACTAACTCTTGCATACCGTCATCATTGATAGAGAAAGTCCAATCAGGAATAAATCTTTGAGGATTTGCAATAGTTGTATAAGGGAATGCTTGACCAATAATAGCCACTCTTGCATTACCCATTTTTTTAATTGTATATGGCTTAAATGCATGTCCAGTATCTTCATCATACGCTTCAGCAGTACCTTCCATAAGTGCATCTTCTTTAACCATAACATTTTGAGCTAAGAATTCAGCATCTAGTAATTTTACATTTTCTAAAATTTCTTCAGCTTTATATGTAAATTCCCAGTGTCCAACAGCCACGTCAACACCAAGATTATTCATAGCACCAACCATATCTTTACCTCTAGTGTAAAGAGCTGTTGCACTACCTTGCCAAGTATCTCCACCATCTAATAATAGAGTTTTATCAGCACCAAAATTGTTTTTTAAGAAATCAACAACAGTTTTAATTTGTGCAAAACCACCAGTTCTACCCATAGCTTTTGCATGTTTTTCAAAGTTTACACAAGAATATGCATACTCTAATCTTTTGTCACCTTTAATACCATAATAATCTAATAACTTGTCACCTACAATATGTGGAGGTTTACCATAGTTACCATGAAAACCAAGATTAACACTAGGTTCCCTAAAATATACTGGTAAAAGTTGTGCATGAGAATCTGTCATATGCATAAGTCTTACATTACCATGAGGTTTTAATTTATAATAATCCTCTAACTTATCTGTATTTGTCATTCTTCCATGAGAGTTAGCAAATACAGGAGCGGCACCTAAAACTGCCATCATATAAACAAATTCTCTTCTACTTAATTTACTCATTTATTAATTCCTTCATTTAATTTAGAGACAATCTAAATTATTTACCTGTTCCAACTACCGTAAATCCAAGTGAAGTCCAAGCTTGCATACCACCTCTGTAGTATTTAATCTTAGAAGCTGGATATCCCATATTTAATAGTGAATATTTAGCTCTTGCTACCATACCTGGAGTTTGACCACACCAATATCCATTACAATATAATGCTAAAGTTTTAGCTTTTGAAAAATCAAGTGTTCCATCTTCTTTTTGAACAACACCCATTTCATCTTCCATCATTTCAATAGCAGTCTCTTTTTCATCAAAATTGGTAAAAGGTACATTAACTGCTCCAGGAATTCTTAATTTATCAAACCAACCTGGCTTTCTTGAATCAATAATTGCAATAGTTTCATCAGTTTGAGCTTTTTTCATATAATCAATGAATTCTAACTCTCCTAATGTTTCAACATCTTTTCCAAGACTCATTGGTTGAGGCATACCTCTATTTGTTGTTTCATATAAAGGTGAAATTTTATTTCCTGCAGTCTGATTTCTCATGATAGTGAATTTTTCATCATTCAATTCCATATCTATTGACTTAACACCTTTTGATATTGCAACAAATTTAGATGTAACTTCAGCAGCTAAACTTCCTGTTGAACATACAGCTGCAATACTAGCAGCTATTAATAATTTCTTTAAAATTGTCATCTTCTCTCTCCCTTTAATTTCATACATATACATCATATCTACAGAAAAAAAGCCAAGATTAAAATCTTGACTTTTTTTATTACTAACTAAGAATTAATACTTATACCCATCCCCTGGTACAGCCAATCTCCAAGTAGTTTTTGCTTCTTCATCTTGTGTCAATGCTGTAATAGCAAATTTACAAGCTCTTTCAGCAGCATAATTAGTTTCTAATTTAGTTTTAGACTTCTTTTTACCTTTAAAGTGCATTGGATTAACTTCTTTTGCACCTGTTTTAATAGCCTCTTCAACAGATTTAATTAAATCAGAGTTATTAACATTTAATCTTCTAAATTCTAAACCTTTTTTCTTTGCTTCTGCATTATATTTGTTTGCAGTAGCAATTACTTTTTCAATACCATTTGCTTTTACATCACAATCTTTCTTTTCATCCATTGCATGAAGAGATGTAGTAAATGTTAATGCCGCCGTAGCTGCGATTGTTAAGTTAATTAATTTTTTCATTTCATCTCTCCTTATTTTCTAAAGTCTGGACCATCAAATTTCATACCATTTGACATATATGCCATAAAGTATAATAAATCTTTCATCTCTTTGCTTGTAGCTTTTGGTGGTACTTGACCTTCATCTTTAACACAACCAGACATTCTTCTCTCAAGTGTACCTAAACCATTTGCAGGGTTTTTTGCACCCCATTTAAGTCTATATACTGGGAAATGTGTAGTTTGTCCAAGAAGTTGAGATAATGATTCGTTTCTAACTCTTTGTCCAGCACCTTGTACGTGACAACTTGCACAGTTAAGTTTTAAATACCCTCTTTGAGCATAATAATATTTTTTACCATTTTCATATGCAGCTGCAGCATCAGCACTTTCAATTTTTACATTAACAACTTTTTCTTCTTCAGTTGCAGAAGCAGCAAAAAATGATTGTAAGTGAGCTAATTTACCTTTTGAAGTTCCCCATTTCTTTTCACCATTAGCAGTTAAACACTCATTAATAGCTTGTGTAGAAGAGATAACTTCTTTTCTTTTTTCATCAAACATTGGGTAAGCAGCCCCAGCTTCAGCTGGATTTGGGAAACAGTTAGCAAAAGATTTACCATTAGCAAATTTTTTGTTATATAACTCTTCTCCAGCTTCTATCCATTCTTCTGTTGGAGGAAATTCTTTGATTTCATCATAAGAAGCTCTACCATTCTTAGAAAATGCATAGTTTCCTAAAGCAAAATCTTGGTGCTTTAATCCACTCATGATATTATTTTTTAATTCATCATCAGTTGAGTATGGGAAAAAAGTATTTCTATTTTTTTCTGGATTTTCAAACTTTGCTTCAAAATATTTTATTAAAGCAAGTCTATCTTTTTCAGCTTGTGCATTGAAATCAGATGCATTTAATGCGCAAGCAGTTAATGCAACTAATACAGTTGTCTTAGCAATTTTTAATAACATACATATCTCCTATTTATTAAGTATCTTATTAACCACTCTAAAAGAGTGATTAATTATTTAATTTTCCCTGTACTTGTGTTTGTGTCACCCTTCATATCAACCCAAGTAAACTCTAATTTATCACCTTTTTTAGCTCCAGCTGCTTCTGCATTGAACTTAAATTTAAAGTATGGGTTTTTTGATAAAAATTGTGAACTAGATACTTCATATACGATATTACCATTAACTTTTGCAACAATATATGTAATCCAGTTAGCTTCTTTTTTTGCTCTTTTTGCTTCTTGATGAGATAACATCGCGTGGTTAGCAAGTGCTTTAACAGTTACAACGCCTTTTTTTAACTTTGCTTTAATTCTAGTTTTTTTAGCCATTATTAGTTCCTTTTTTTCTTTTTTCTAATATTTTATAATTTTTGTGTTTTTGTGAAAAGTTGAATTAAATCAACCACCACATCCACCGATTGTAACTTTAACTTGTTTTGAAGCTTTATATAACTTCCCTGCATCTTCAACAATTGCAATAACATTTCCAGTTTTTTGTAATTTAATTCTAATAGAGTAATCAATGATTCCACCTTTTGGAACATCAAACACTGCAACTAAAGTTTCTGGGTTTACATCTTGTAAAATAGCAACTCTTGACCCAGCTTTTGCAGAAACAGTTACAGGGATAACTGCACCATTTTCAGCAATATCTGGAGCTTTTAATTTAACTTTACCTTCAGAAGTAGCATTTGTTCCAAAAATTTCATTAATTGCTGTATCAACTTTATCAGCTTCCCATGCTTTTGGTTTTTCTGTTCTGTAATTAACTGCACTTAAAGTTGATGGTACAACTGAAGCTGCTAATACACCTAATCCTAAACCTAAAAAATTTCTTCTTTTCATCATTGTAATTTCCTTTTATATCTTAATTAATAGTTTTTAAATATGCAACAACTGCTTTAATTTCGCCATCACTTAACCAACCACTCTTACCAAATGCAGGCATTTGTGAAATAGGGTTAGTAGTATATGGATTATAAACCTTTTCATATAATGCTTCTTCTGGCCAAGCTGACAAATATTGTAATTTTGGTCCCATGCTTCCTGGTCCATCTAATGTTTTACCATTAATATCATGACAAGCAATACAGTTACCTAATTTTTTAGTCATAAAGATTTTTTCACCCTTTTTAACTAAATCGTCACCAGCTAACGAACCAGTAACAGCTAAACCACTTATAGCAGCAGCTACAACTAAACTTTTGATTAATTTCATACTTTTACTCCTTATTTACTCTCATTGATAATATAGTCAACTATTTGTTTGAATTCATCATCAGATAGACCCATTGCCGTTCCCTTAGGAGGCATAGCATTTATACCATCAATACCATTTGTGTAAACTTCTTCTAAACCTTTTTCCATAACTTCTGCCCAAGCTTCTTTATCACCAAGAACAGGAGCTCCAATAGCTTTATTTGCATGACATGCTGAACAATATGTTGCATAGTTATCTACAATAACTGGATCTACATCACTTGCAGTAGCTTTTACAGGTTCTTTCCATGATCTTTCAGTTGATAAAGGTTCATTAACATTTGGAATTAAATCAACTTTAATTCTTAATAAAAGATCTTCAACTGGTTGTTTAATACAATCTTTCATACATCTTGTACCCTTACCATATATTGTAGGATCAGAAAGAAGTTTTTGCATGTTTTTTGGACCTTGATGAGGATCTTTAGTATCAACTTCAGGATAAAAACCTTCAACATTAGGCATTACAATTTTATTAAAATTAGATTTGCTTAAAACAAACTCTTCATCCATCTCTTCACCATCAACTTCAATTCCATTAGAAGCAAGTAAGAAAGCTGTAATAGCATATGTTTCACTGTTTGTTAATGTTTTAGGTGCGGTAAAAGGCATAGACTCTTGAATATACCAATAAAGTGTACTTGCATATGGCCAATAAGAACCAATAGTTTTTAATGCAACATCTGGATTTGGATTTTCATCAGCTGGATTAAGTCTTTGGATATGTAAATCTTTAAAACTTCCACCTGCTAATGTTGGATAACCTTTTCCTCCAGCTCCAAACTCACCATGACACATAGCACATTGAGCATCGTAAAGTTCTTCACCCCACTCAACTGAACCTTGAGCAATTTTAGGCTTACCATTTTCCATAACTGGTTTACCATGTTTCATGTCATACATAGGAAGACCTTCACCATCAGGTCTAACATCTAAGTTCCAAACTTTTACTTCTAACTTAGTAGCTTTTCTACCATTGTCATATTTTTTAGTATCTTGCATATTTAAATGATATGGTCCATACTTACCATCTTTTACTTCATACTTAACTGCTCCATCTATAGATACACCATTAGCAGAGAATAAAGATGTAGCTAAAAATACAGATAGTCCTAAACCAAGAAGAGTCTTAAGCTTTTTTGTGTTTTCTAATTTGAACATTATTACACTCTCCTTTTTTATTAATTTCCCAAGTTACGATAGCATTTCTATGATAAACAGATTCAACACCTACCGCTGAAGTCTCCTCATCAATAGTTGGTTGAATATTTCCAAAGTCATCTCTTGATCTAGAAGCTAATAATAGAGGTTTCCCATCCCATTTCATAACATAAGAGAATCTAGTCCAAGATTTAGGAAGAACTAATCCTTTAAGACTTGCTTCAATCCAGTTGTCACCACCATCAAGTGAAATATCAACACCTGTAATAGTTCCATGACCTGACCAGGCAATACCTTCAACTTCTACCATATCACCTTTTTTAAGATGAGTCCAAGGTTTTTCTGGACATGGAGAAGTAATAACAGAGTTAACTTCATTTACCCAGAAGAATCTTATAGCTTTTCCACCAGGTTGAACCATAGTGTATTTAGAAGTCTCTTCTTTAGAATGCCAAGGTTTATCTGAAATTTCTAGTCTTCTTAACCATTTAGTATTTAAGTTACCTTCCCAACCTGGAACAATTAATCTTACAGGATAACCTTGCTCAGGTCTTAAAGCTTCACCATTTTGTCCCCAAACAATCATTACGTCATCCATAGCTTTTTCAACAGGAATAGATCTAGGATTTGACGCATTATCTGAACCTTCAGCAAGCATCCATACAGCATCTTTCTTTAATCCAACATCTTCTAATACTGTCTTAAGCATAACACCTGTCCATTCAGCAGCACTCATAAGTCCCTTTTGAAACTGTAATGAATTAAACTGTGGACCTCTCCACTCAGGAGCTCCATTAGCAGGACACTCAATAAAGTAAATTCTACTTTCACTTGGATATCTTTTTAAATCATCTAATGTAAGAACAATATCTTTTTCAACTTGATCTCCACAAATCATTAGTCTCCAATCGTGTGGATCAACGTGAGCTGTTCCTCCATGATTTCTTGTAAAAAACAGACCATTAGGTGTAACAATACCTTCTGATTCATGAATTGGACACATAGAAACAGATGCATAATAATCACCAGATGAAAATATAGGGTGAGTTCTTCTAATGTTATTATGTTCGAATGGAGAAGGTAAACCATAAGGGTTTTCATTAACTAGATCTCCTAGTTTTTGCCCCCAAGGTGCCTCATTTATAATAGCTGGGTCATCAGCTTTTAATTTAACTGGTGTTAATACATTTGCAGCTGCAATTGCACCAGCTGAATAAACTGCAGTTTTTCTAAAAAAATCTCTTCTACTTAATTTCTCTTCAGAAATAGTTTCTAAATCTTTTTCAGAATTCTTGCTTACTTTCGTCATTATTCCTCCTTGAAAAATAAGTTACATTAGTTAAAGTCTTAGTAAATTTACTCTAGCTTATATATCGTATAACATATAGTTATCATAAGCAAAACTTAGAATTAATTTACAAAAACTTATACTTAACATAACGCCATATTATATAAGTTTTAGTTATATAATGATGGGAATATTATTACTATATTCTTGACTTAAGTCAATAAAATTTCTATAAAAATCTAAAGATTTGTCATTTTTGTGTCACTATATACACAATTGCTATTTCATTGCTATTTAAATACTAAAAAAAGCTCCATTAGCTTCTTTAAAGTTACTTTTTTTGATGACTGTGGTAATATTCACAGATCAATTATCGGAGTAAATGATGAGAAATTTTATAAATTATGATGAGTCTTTAAGAATACTAGATAGTATAAATTTTAAAGCAAAGACTAAGGAAAAGCTTTTTTTAATGAATGCTATTGGAAGAGTTTTAGCACAAGATATTATTGCAGATCACAATAGCCCAGAATTTCCCACTTCAGGAATGGATGGATACGCAATTAAGTTTGATAATCAAAAAAATAAAACAATTAAAATTATAGATAAAAATCCTGCGGGAACAGTTGTTGAATCTAAAGTAGAAGAAGGTGTATGTATTAAAACTTTTACAGGTTCATTAATGCCACAAGGTAGTGACACTTTGATACCTATAGAAAATGTTGAAGTGAAAAATGACACTATAATCATAACAAAAGAAGTACCTTTTGGTTTTGCTACTAGATCAGTTGGTGAAAACTATAAAAAAGATGAAATTCTTATAAAAGAAGGAACAATAGTTGGTTTCGCAGAAATTGGAGTATTAGCATCATTAAATATAACTCAAGTTCCTGTATATTGTATGCCCACAGTTGCAATTGCGAGTACAGGAAGTGAGATATTAGACTTAGGTGAAATTCAAACAAATGATGCACAAATTAGAAGTTCTAATCATCTTACTATTGAAGCGTTAGCAAAAAAAGCTGGTGCAAATACTTTACAAATGGGTATTGTTAAAGATGATATTGATTCAATAACACAATTACTTGAAACTGCTTTAGAAAAATCTGATATAGTTGTAACAACTGGCGGTGTATCTGTTGGTGATTACGATTTTGTTCAAGATGTAATAAAAGACAAACTAAAAGCAGAAGTTTTATTTCATGGGGTAACTATCAAACCAGGTATGCATTTACTTGCGGCTATTACAAATGGGAAGCTTATTATTGCACTTCCAGGTTTTGCGTACTCTTCAACTGTATGTGCTATTTTATACCTATTGCCAATGATTTACAAATATGAAAGAGCAAATAAACAACTACCAATTGTAAAAGCAAGGATAAATCAAGATTTTCCTTTAAAAATGAAAAAAACAATTTTTACTGCATGTAATGTAAAATATGAAGACAATGAATATAAAATTGATTTTGAAGGGAAAAAACAAGGTACAAGTGCAATTTTAACTAATATGTTAGAAAGCCCTGCTCTTTTAATTCAAAAAGAGCATAGTGAAAATATTAAATCTGGTGACTTAGTAGATATCCTACTTTTAAACGAATTGAAATAATATATGATGAGAACACAAAGAGTTTATCTATTATTAGCACTTTGTGTGCTTTTTTGGTCTGGTAACTTTATTATTGGACGATTTATAAGTACAACTGTAGAACCTTTAGAATTAGCCTTTTTTAGGTGGATATTTGTAGTAATTCTTCTAATACCAGCTTTTTTTATAATTGATATTAAAAAAGTTGTTTCTATTTTTAAAAAAAATTTTATACTTCTCTCTTTTTTGTCTCTTTTAGGGATTACACTTTTTAATACATTATTATACATTGCATTACAAACTACAACGGCAACAAATGCACTTTTAATTAATTCAATAGTTCCCATACTTATATTAGTGCTTTCATTTTTCATATTAAAAAGTAGAATTACAAAAGTACAAACTATAGGAATATTATTATCTACTTTTGGTGTAATTTTTCTTGTTTTAAAAGGAGATATATTTAATATCTTTGATATAGAGTTTACCACCGGAGATATGTGGGTATTATCTAGTTCTATATCTTGGGCAACCTATTCTGTTTTTGTAAAATTTAAACCAAAAGAACTTAGCCATTTAGAACTTTTTGTAATAGTTGTTTATGTAGGAACTATTTTATTTTTAATTCCTTGGTATTTATATCAAGGATATACATTAGAACATGAGTTAGAAGTATTAAAAAACAACTGGCATTTTTTTGTATATGTATCAGTTTTCCCATCTTTATTATCTTACTATTTTTGGCATACAGGTATTGATGAAATTGGAGCAGAAAAAACAGGTCAATTTACGCACTTGATGCCTATTTTTGGTTCCATACTTGCTTTTGTTTTTTTAGATGAAACTTTAAAATATTTCCATATGATTGGTGGAATTTTAATTGCAATAGGAATTTATCTTTCTTTATTTATGAAAAAGAAAACTAGTGAATAAAAATCTCTTTTATATACTAATGATATTTGCTATGATATTTTGGGGAGCATCATGGATAAATGTTAAGGTACTTTCAAATTATATAAATGAATATGAAGTTGTTTTTTTAAGAGTAGGAATTTCTCTAATCTCTATGATTCCAATTTTATTTTATTTAAAATTGAGTTTTAAAATAACTATTAAAACTGCTGTATTAGTACTATTTGCTTCTTTAGTTTTAGTACTTTATTCTATATTCTTTTTTCTTGGGGTAAAAAATGGTACTGCAGGGCTTGGGGGAGCATTAGTTACCACACTTATTCCTATAAATACCTTTATAATTATAGCTCTTATGCAGCATAAAATAATATCACTCAAACACTCTTTTGCACTGATTCTTGGTGGTTTTGGAGTATTAACTATGTTAAATATCTGGGAATTTAATATAAGTGATATTTTTTCAATACAAAATATCTATTTTTTATTAGCATCTTTTTTATGGCCAGCGCTTACTATTATTAGTTCTAAAGCTACTAAAACTAATCCTCTTATATTTACATTTTATGTATATATAGTCTCTTCAATTATTGTATATTTATTTTTTATAGATTATTCATTATTTGAAAAAATCATTAACTTTGACTATATTTTTTGGTTAAATATATTTGTCTTAAGTATATTAGCTACTACTTTTGCTACATCTATTTATTTTATTGGGATTGAAAAGCTTGGAACAAAAGAAGTTAGTTCTTTTATTTTTTTAGTTCCTAGTTCTGCCTTAGTATTTAGTGCCGTTTTCTTAGATGAGAAAATTACATTTAATACCTTACTTGGTACAATATGTACTGTTGTAGCAATATATATTTTAAATGATTTAAAAATCAATTTTATAAAAAAATTAATCCCTTAGAGTATCTTTTTTTGAAATAACTGCCCTATTTCTACCAAAATCTTTTGCTTCATATAAAGCATTGTCCGCAAGTTTATAAATATCATTTTGATTTAAAACACTTTCAGGTGAAACGATTTTTGTTCCAATAGATATAGTAATAAAGTTTGATACCTTATTTCCTTTATGTTCTATTTCTAAATTTTCAATGCTTTGTTTTAATTTATTAGCTAGAGTTTTTACTCCAGATATTCCTATTTTAGAAGTAATAATTCCAAACTCTTCTCCACCAAGTCTAAAAACAAAGTCATGGGCTCTATTTAAAGTATATTTCAATGAATTTGCAACTAACTGTAAAGCTTTATCTCCTGCATCATGTCCATAAGTATCATTATATTGTTTGAAATAATCTATATCAAGAACCATCAATATAAAATTTTCTTGATCTCTTCTAGCTCTTTTTAATTCTATTTCAAAAATATCATTGAAATGTCTTCTATTATATATTTTAGTTAAATAATCGGTAATTAAAAGTTCTGATATCTCTTTTTTATCTGTTATATCATTATAAATTGAAGTATATCCTGTGATATTTCCATTTTCATCTAAATTTGGAGTAATTGAATTTTCAACCCAAAAGGTTGAGCCATCTTTTTTTCTATTTTTATGTTCACCTTTCCAAAGCCTTCCTTTATTAATAGTTGACCATAATTCCTTAAATACATAACCTTCTGTATCAGGATGTCTAAAAATACTATGTTTTTTATCTATCAATTCATCTCGTAAATAACCAGTTAACTTACAATAGGCATCACTTACATTTACTATTTTACCTGTTAAGTCAGATATTGTAATATATACATTATCATTTACAATTCTCATATATTGATCAAGTCTTTTTTGTATATTCTTACTTTGAGTTATATCATGAGCTTCACATAAAATATGAGTAACATTTAAATCTCTATCAAATACGGGAGAAAAACAAAAATCTACTTCAATTTTTTGACCAGTAGTATCATAATAGTGTTTATTGTTTTTTAAAGAAGAACCCATTTTTACGATATTTATTTCTTCTCTTAAAATATCTTTTTCTTCTGAGGTACAATAATTCCACCAAGGCAAATCCCAGAAATATCTGTTGATTACATCCTGCTCTTTATATCCTGCAATTTCTAAAGAAGTTTCATTTGCTTTTATAAGTTTTCCACGATTATCTAAAAGAAGTATTAGATTAAAAGAGTTATTAAAAATAGAGTCTAAAACAGTATTTACATTGTTAAGTTTTTCATTTAAATTTTTTTGGTCAGTAATATCTGTAATATATCCATAATAAAACTTTGGTTTACCATCTTCATCTCTAATTATTTTAGTAGTATGACTAATCCAAGAAGTCATGCTTCCTTTTAAAACTCTGTATGGAGTATAGTTAAAAGTATCACCTTCTATTCTAGATATTTTAGAAGCTTCATCATTAAATTTTTTCAAATCTACTTTATGTATAAAGTCTTCATGGTGATATTTTTTATTAAGAAAGTCTTCTGATGTTTTTCCATAAATATTAATTACATTATCAGTTACATACTCTAATTCCCATAATCCATCATCTTTTTTTAAGATGAAAAATACAGTAGGACTTTCATTTAGATAATGTAATAGTTTATTCATGAAACTATGCTCTTTTCTATTTTATTCATATCAATTATATATGAAATAACTTAAAAAGTATCACATGATTCCAAATTAGCTTGAGTAAACCCTTTTCTAAACCATTTCATTCTTTGTGCAGATGAACCATGAGTAAATGCATCAGGAACAACATATCCTTGTGCTTTTTTCTGCAAAGTATCATCGCCAATAGCACTAGCTGCATTTAAAGCCTCTTCAATATCACCCTCTTCTAGAGAATTGAAATTTTTCATACTATAGTGAGCCCAAAGTCCAGAATAACAATCAGCTTGTAACTCAACTTTTACCTGTAAGGCATTAGATTTTTTTTCACTTCTAAAGTTTTGTTTTGCTTTTTGTACTTTGTCTAATGTACCAATAATATTTTGCACGTGGTGTCCTACTTCATGGGCGATTACATATGCTTGTGCAAAATCACCAGGAGCATCATGTCTTTGTGCAAGTTCATCAAAAAAAGATAGATCAAGATATATTTTTCTATCTGCTGGACAATAAAAAGGTCCTGTTTGAGCCGATGCAAAACCACATCCACTTCTTGTACTTCCTCTAAAAAGTACAAGTTTTGGGACTTGATAAGTTGCTCCATATTTTTTAAAAACTTCACTCCAAATATCTTCTGTTTGAGCTAATACAGCAGAAACAAATCTTGCACTTTTATCATCAGCATCTTTATTTACAACTTTTGATTGAGTAGAAGAAGGAGTAACAGAAGAGTCAAGCAAAGATAAAGGATTAAAACCAAAAAAGTAAGCGACAACACCAATAACAAGCACAATTCTACCTATTTTTGTACCTAAAAGTATTTTTACAATTGGTAATAGAGCCATCATGTTTCCACCACGACCTTTGCTTCCATAATTAGATGAATTTCTTCTATCTTCTATATTTGTGCTTTCTCTATTGTCTTCCCATTTCATTAAAAAAATCTCCTATAATAACTTTTCAGAACGAACACCTTCTAAAAACCCTTCATATGTTCGTATTTCATAATCTTTATTTTTTTTCTTATATTTTTTAATTATTCCACTTGCAACTCTTTTTGCATCTGTTTTTATTATCTCACAATCATTATTTAAAGGTTTTATTTTTATTAACTCTTCTTCTATCTCACTTGCAGCTTGAACTGCAAAATCACTATGTCTTTTTAGATAATCTTTTAAAATTATATAGTATCTATTAAAAACCTGTCTCGTTCCTTTAGGCGATTTGTAATTTTTAGCAAGTTTAGGGATATGATATACTACATCAACTTTTGTTTTTACTTCAGCAATAGAGCAAATACCAAGTCTTCTTTGTCGTTTATAGTAATATCTTATCTTCCAGTTTACAGTACCATGTCGTACGCTACCAAAAGATGAGATAGGAGAAGTTTTATCCATACTATCTTCTAATTTGTGTTTATTTGTAGGATAAATATTATAATACTTATAATTTGTAACGACCAAAGGTTTTGAAAATAAAACTGAACTAACTAAAAAAAGTATAAAGAATAATTTCATTTATACCTCACTTGAACTAGAACAACAGCTAGTTTCAGAAGAACAACAAGAACTTTTTTTACTAAAATAAGGTATTAACAAATAATAAAACATCAATAGAAGCATCAAAATAGAAGCTGTTCTATTTAAAATAGATAACTCATCCATATGATGAGATAAATTTAAGATCTCTAATTTATCAAAAATAGAATCAAATAAAAATCCAAATACTAAAGATAATATAGCAATTGTAGAGACATAAACTATTAAAGATGTACGTCCTAGCATTTTATACACAACACTCATAGTAACAGCACTTGTTGCTGGCCCTGCTGTTAAAAATATAAATGCAGCACCAGCACTCATCCCTTGTATCATAAATGCAGCAGCAATAGGCAATGATGCAGTTGCACAAGTATATAAAGGAATAGCAAAAAGAAGTATTACAAAATATGTTAAAATTTGATTTTCAAATAATAAAGAAGAATACTCTTTAGGTATAAAAGTAGTAAAAGCTGCTCCAAGTAAAAGTCCAATAAATAGTGCTTTGACCATATCTTCAAATAATGTAACATAAGCATATGAAAAAACTTTTTTAATAGAAAAGCTTTTCTTCTCATTTTTAGAGCTACACCCACAAGAAGAATCAGAGGAAGTATTCGTAGGTTTAGGAGTAAAACTATTTAAAGAAGTTGTAGAAGTACCTGTAGTAGAAAACATAGGTTTAAGAGATGTCTTCTCTTTTTTTATACTCTCTTTTTCTAGAAAATTTTGAACAAGTCCCACAGCTATTGCAATTATAATTGAACTTAGAACTCTAAAAATAGTAAAAATCAATCCAAAAAAAGAAAACGTAGCTAAAATAGAATCCACACCTGTTATAGGTGTAGAGATTAAAAAACTTTGTACCGCACCTTTACTGGCACCCTCTTTTCTTAAACCTTGTGCAATTGGAATAACAGAACAAGAACAAACAGGAAGAGGAATACCAAAGATTGTAGCTTTTATAATTGAACCCGTAGAATCTGTTCCAAGATTTTTTGATACAAAATCATCAGGTACAAGTTGTTTTAAAATACCTGCAAACAATAGTCCTACCATGATATAAATAGACATTGCATCAATTAATAAAAAATAATTATCAAAAAAACTTGTAATATAACTCACCTACTCTCCTAATAATCTTTGAGAATCAATTTTTTTCTTAGCTTTAACTCCAAGTTCAATAAACTCTTCACTACGTCTAAGAAGATTTCCCTTTCCTAGAGTTAATTTATTCATAGCATCATCATAAGCTTTTTGTGTTCTATTTATATTTAAACCAATAGATTCAATATCTGTAACAAAACCTGCAAACTTATCATAAAGGTCAGCAGCTTTTTTAGATATTACTAAAGCATTTTCATTTTGGTGTTCATATCTCCAAATATTCTCAACAGTTCTAAGTGTTGCAAATAAAGTTGAAGGAGAAACTAACATGATATTATTTTCAAAAGCTGTTTTAAATAAGTTGTTATCTTCAGAAGCAGCTAACATAAAAGCACCTTCAATAGGTATAAACATTAAAACAAAATCTAAAGTATTAACTGCATCTATATTTTCATAGTTTTTAATACTTAAACCTTTTATATGAGCATATATTGATTTTATAAGTTCTTTAGAAGCTAACTCTTTTTCTAACTCATCTTGAGCTTCTGTATACTTTAAATAAGCTATAAGTGACACTTTAGAATCAATCACAATATCTTTTTTTAAAGGAAGATGAACAATAACATCTGGTCTTAATCTCTTCCCATCACTATCAGTATATGAACCTTGTGTTGAATATTCTACACCTTCTCTAAGACCCGTTTGCTCTAAAATCTTAGATAAAATAAGCTCACCCCAATCACCTTGGGTTTTATTTTCACCTTTTAAAGCTTTTGTTAGATTTATAGCATCTTGAGAAATTTGATTATTTAAATCTTTTAAATTTTTTATTTCAGTAAGTAAAGAAACCCTCTGTTTTGTCTCTTCATTATAAATATCATCTACTCTTTTTCCAAAACTTGTAAGTTGCTCTTTAAAAGGAGTTAACATCGAAGTTAAGTTGTTAGTCGATTTTTTTGTATTTTCTTCAAATAACTTGTTTGAAAGGTTTTCAAACTCTACTTTTAGACTTTGTTTTGAATTTTCTAGTAGTTCTATTTTTTCTTTTAAATTTTGTTCTTTTATTTCAAACTCACTTCTCATTTGCTCTTTTTTATCTGCAAAAGAGTTTTTTAGAGATTCTTGTTGTAAGTTAGATGTGTTTTTTTCAAATTGTAAATTTTCATTGAAATTTGATTCTATTAATTCTATTTTATCTTCATAATTACTAGCTTGTGTATTTAAATCTTCTTCAAGCTTAGAAATAGACCCTTTCTGGTTTTCTATTAATGCATTATATGAATCTTTTGTAAGCTCAATTTTCTCTTCTAAAAGAGTTACCTTTTGTCTATAGATTATCCATAAAACTAATCCACCAACAATAAGACCAATCAGAAGAGCTACAATTGCGACTAAATTTGTATTATCTAAAGGCATTATTTAAATACGCTGTCTTTCAAGGCATCATCTAAATTTGCATGAACATCATAATCTAATTCTTTAAATCTTTCTACTAATGGAGGATGAGAATAATAAAAGAATATATAAATAGGGTGAGATAATGGAAATGATTTATTTTCATTTGCAAGCTTTAATAAAGCACTTACTAAATCCTCTTTACTTTGCATATTTGAGCCAAATTCATCTGCTGCATATTCATTATGTCTTGAGATTAAAGAGATTAAAGGCATCAAGAAAAATGAAAGAATAGGTGAAAAAATCAAAAACAGTACAATAATTGCATAAGGTTCATTATTTAAATTAAGTCCTAAAAACATTTCATCATTTAAATTCCCAAATATTGCAAAAAATATAAACATAACAACACCCATGATTCCAATATTTTTTAAGATATCCCCATTTTTAAAGTGTCCTAACTCATGTCCTAATACTGCAAGAAGTTCATTGTGACTTAATTTTTCAACTAAAGTATCAAATAAAACAACTCTTTTTGTACTCCCTAGACCACCAAAGTATGCATTTAATCTATTGTCTCTTTTACTTGCATCAACTGAAAAAACACCTGAACTTTTAAATCCAACTTCATCTAAAAGGTTTTCAATTTTAGTCTCTAACTCTTTATCTTTCAAAGATTCAAACTTATCAAACATCTTATCTCTAATAACAGGGTATAACATATTTATCAAAATAATTACTGCAAAAATAAAAACAAATCCCCAAATCCACCATGCATCAAAAGTACTAATAATCCACGAAATAGCAGCAATTACTAGTGAACCAAAAATTAAAAATAATACACCTGTTTTTATTGTATCTTTTATATATAATGAAGGTGTCATATTTGAAAAACCATATTTTTTATCTAGTTTAAAAGTTGAATGTAATTCAAAAGGAAGTCCTAAAATCCAATTAATAATAATAAATAAATCTATGAAAACAATAGCTTTAAGCCATCCTTGTTGAAAACTAGTAACAGAATCTAAAAATGACAATCCAAAAGAAAGCCAAAAAATAAAAAGTATAAAACTGTAAAAAGAAGCAAGTATTGCCATTTTCTCTTTTTCTATTGAATAATTTGCTGCTTCTATGTATTTATCTTGATCTAATATAATAGCTTGTAAGTTTTTTGCATTTTTAACAAAACCAATTTGCATAAAAGATGTATATACTGAAAATAGGAAATATAAACAATATCCTATAACAAAAATTTCTAACACACTAAATTCCTTTAAAATATAATATTTAACTTATATTTTATCGTTTTAAACTTGTGATTTATTGAATAATTAAATTATCTTCTTGATTAATATCAGCTTTAGATAAAATAACCTTGTTTCGGCCATTTCTCTTTGCTTCGTAAAGAGCTAAGTCTGCTCTATGTAGGATAGTTTCTAAATCAGGATCATCTGAGTGTAAAAGTGCAACACCAACACTTACCGTGAATTTGATTTTTTCATTTTTTGCAGTATGGTATTCAGTATTTTCTATTTCAAATCTAATATTTTCAGCAGCTTTTAAAGCCCCTCTTTCTGAAGTATTTGGTAAAACAGCAGCAAACTCTTCTCCACCTAATCTTCCAAAAATATCTGATTTTCTTAAAGTACCTTCTGTTTTTTTAGCCATTAATCTAATAACTTCATCACCAACAGAGTGTCCATATATATCATTTATCATTTTAAATTTATCAATATCTATCATTAATACTGCAAGTTTTTTATTCTCTCTTCTAGTATATGTAATCATAGGTGCACAAGATTCATAAAAACTTCTTCTGTTTCTAACCCCAGATAAAGAGTCTGTAGTAGCCAAAATTTCAAGTTTTACATTGATTTCATTAAGTTCTTTCGTACGTTTCTCAACAGCACTTTCTAATACTTTTTGATAATCTTTTAATCTTCTATCTAATGCATTTAATTTAATAGCTTCCAAAATAATAAGTTCAAAATCAACCCTATCAAATCTTCTTGGTATCATTTGATAAATAGAAGCAAGATTGATGATTTTTTCTAAAGATTCAACACTAACAACATCGTTAAATAAAATATTTTTAGTGTTTGGAGAGTTTTTACTTAGTTCGACAATAAAATCTTCACATTTCATACCTGATGTATCATTACCTACAATAGTAATTAAGATTTCATTTCCTGCAATTATATAATTATAACAACCTATTAATGCTTGTTCAGCATTAACATAGCTTTCTATAATATAATCAGAGTCTACGATTCTAGAAATTTTATTGTATAGTTCGTCAAGTATTTCAACATCACTTTCGATGCACGCGATGACATATTTCCCCATTAATTCTCCACTAAGTTTAAGCTAAGAATTCTATCAGAAGAAACTTTCAATGAAAATTAAGTGAATAAGTAAATTTAGTGTTAAATGTATACAAACGACTCATTTGTATAAGATATAGATATGTTAATAGTATTACATTAATATTATTGTGCAATTATTAAAAGAAGTTTAAGTAGCTTCAGACTACTTAAACTTGACTACTTGCAATATTAATTGTATTATTATTTTTTTTATTGAAAAATTTCTAAAATTTCTTTTGGAATTTTAAAAGGTTTGAAGTTTTTAAGATAAGCTAATTTAATTTTAGCAGTAAATAATAGCTCTTCCCCTCTAAAAATCTCATGAAATATCTCTATAGATGCACTCTTTTGAGAGACTATTTTTGATGTTACTTCTAAAACATCTGCAAAAGTAGCAGATTTTATATAATCAGCCTCAACTTTTTTAACTACAAAAAATTCATCACCATTGTGAGGAGATAAACCTTTCTCAAAAAATATATTACTTCTAGCTCTTTCACAAAATTTTAAATAGTTTGCATAATATACAACGCCACCAATATCTGTATCTTCATAAAAGACTCTTATTTTCATACTTATAAATCCCTTTAAATCGACTATTGGATTATATCAAGATTTATATTTTATATCCATATAAAAAATATTAAAACGGTAAAAAATGAAAGATAATTATTTATGTAGTTTTGTTATAACATTAGTGACTATATAAGTAATTACCAAAATTATTCAAATTACTTAACTTGATATCTAAATAGTATAAGATTATCTAAAATAAGATTACTCGACCAGATAAATGAAGCACCAGAGCCTGAAAATTGTTTTTGAAAATTCATATAAGATTTTTTATTATTAACACCAATCTCATCTTCTGTATATTCAACTGCTTCTGGCCAAGATAAATATTTATTATTTGATTTCCAATTTAAAGGAATATCCCAATGTAATGAATAAGTTTCTTTATATTGATTTGAACCTTTTGTATTGCAATCTTTTGTTATTCTTTTATTTCCATCTTCTTTTACACAAGTCAAATCATAAATAGGAGAGGTATAAAAAGTTTGCGCTTTCCAATTTGAATTTGTAACAGTCCCATCAGAGAAACTAGCTATCAATCCACCATCACCTGGATGAAAAGCTTTACCTCTATTATTTTCACTACCTAAACCAGAATTTTCTTCCCAATCAACAACTTTAATTGCAATTTCGTATGGTTTTTTAACTTTGAATTTTACAATATTAGAGTTAAAAGGAGTAAAAGGAATAGGATCAATACCTACTAGTTTACCATTAATAAATAATTCAAAATAGTTATCTGCAAATATATAAGCTGTAATAATTTCTCCATCTGCATCTATTTGGGTGATAGGAACAGATGAAAGATTAACTTCTGCTAAAGATTTTGGTTTTACATTAGAACATTCATTATATAGATCACTCGCAAAGTACTTTTTATCATAGTGTACCTTTCCTGGTACTATAAATTCTTTTTCATTAAAAGTCTTAATACCAATTGGGGATGGTCTTGAACGACCATTTTCACAGCTAAATAAATTTTCTATTTCTACTTGTGCTTTACCTTTTATTATGTGTGTTTCACTAAAAGCAACTGAGTATGTTAAGCATAATATTGATAAGAATGATAAGAATTTTATTTTCATTTTAATCTCCTTAAATTTTTTTATTGTAATTAAACTTTATTAATCATATATTAATAAGATAAAAATTAATTATTATAAAAATAAAAAAGATAGACTTTCAATTTTTTCCATCAAATTCTTTTTCATTAGTATTTGTAACAATCAATTTTGCTATTCCATCTGTTTGTTGTGCAATAGATTGAGTTTGAGATGCTATAGAAGCATTTTGTTGAGTTTGTTGATCTAATGAATTTATTGTTCCATTAATCTGTTGGATACCTTCCATTTGTTCTTTACTGGCAGTTTCAACACCTGAAATTAAATCAAGTGTTTTTGATATATTCTGATTTAAATCATTATAACCACCAATCATTTTTTTAGATATAACTTTTCCTGTATTTGCCTTATCAGTTGCACTTTGAACAAGAGTTTTAATCTCACTTGCAGCTTCAGCTGATTTACTAGCTAAATTTCTTACTTCTTGAGCAACAACTGCAAATCCTTTCCCCGCTTCGCCTGCTGTTGCAGCTTCAACAGCAGCATTTAATGATAAAATATTAGTTTGAAATGCTATTTGGTCAATAACTGTAATAGCATCATTTATAGATGTAACTTGCTCATCTATTTCATCCATTGCTATTGTAGTTTGATTTGCTAATTCTTCACCACTGCTAGCAGAGGTTGACAGTTCTCTGGCAAAGCCAGACATTTTAACTACATTTTCCGTATTATTTGAAATATTACTTGTAATTTCCCCAAGTGCAGATACTATTTCTTCTAGTGCAGTTGCAGATTCACTTGAATTTTTATTTAAAGTATTTACGTTGTCCATCAATTTATTTGAACTATCTTCAAGAGTTAATCCATTCTTTTTATTTTCAACTAACATCTCAGTTATTGAATCACCTAGTAAATTTACACTTGTTGCTAATACTAAAAGATCTTTTTTAATATTATTAGTAGAAACTTTTTTAGTATAATCATATTGAGTATATTCATCAAGAGTACTCAATACATGTCCAATATTGTTTTCTAAATTTGTACCCATTTTATTTAATAATATTGTTAATTCATTTAATGTAGGATTTGTAGAGTTGATATCTATTCTCTGGGATAAATCTCCTTGCTCAAATTCTGACATGATTTTAATAGTACTATTAATAACTTGTTTATCTTCATCAAGTGATTTTTGAGTTTTTACAATATTTTCATTAATAATATCTGCCATAACACCAAATTCATCTTTAGTATCTATTTTCAATAGTTCAACCGTATTCTTTTCTCTATTAAGAAACTTAAAGAAATGAAGTAATCCATCTTGAAATTTACTTATAGGTTTTGCAATAATTTGATTTATAAAATATCTTAAAATTAAAATAGATAATAGAATACAAACAATAGCAACAATAATCATAGTTTTTTCCAGCTTATGTGCTGAAAGTAAAGCCTCATCTTCATCTATTTCAGCAACTATCGCCCATGAAGTTTGACCATAAATATCAATTTTACTATAAGCACTTAAAACAGAGACTCCTCTATAATCATCTATAATCCAGTTTCCAAATTTATTTGATTTATTCGACATAACCTCTTTTGTTGAATCTGTTTTTATTTCCCATACTCCAATTGTAGAATTTAACTTTTGTACAATTGGATCATTTATATCTTTAGTAAATCTTGAATTATTTCTCATTTTATAATCTTGTCCAACAAGATAACATTCACCACTTTGACCTAAACCTGCTGCTTCATAGTCTCCATTAAAACTCATAATATTATTTATAGCATCAACAGGCATCTGAAATATTAATACACCTTTTTTTATACCGTTTATAAATATTGGAGTAGCTATAAATGATGCTGCACTATTATAACTAGGTTCATAAGGGGCAAAGTCATTAAATGCTAATTCTCCATATTCTAATTCTAAAGCTTTTTTATAAACTTTTGCAATACCTGTATCACTATAAACACCAATCTTTAAATTCGTAGCAAAATCTTTTTCTTTAAAATCTGTATAAATCAGATTTCCTTTTAAATCAACCATAAAAATATCATATAATTCAAAGCTTGTTAAAAAAGAGTCAAATGAACTATGGTATTTTTTATGTGCTCTCATATACGTAGAATCATATTCTTTATTGTAGTTCATATTGTTTTTTTCACCAAGTTTCTCTTTATTATTGGTTATAAATATATATTGAGCAATTAGTGCATTAGTATCTTTAGGGATATAACTATCTATACTTCTTCTTTGTTTAGAATTTGGCACTTCATAATTTACACTATTTAGATAATTATTTTCAAAATCTATTTTAAGTTCATTTTTTATTTGTGATAAATCTAGTTTTATTTCATTTGATAACTTATAAAAACCATCTTCAAAATCTAAGAATGCCTCTTTTGTACCTTGATTTGAAGCTAAAGATGTAAGTAAGCCTTTAAGATAATTAAAATAATTAGTTATCTCATATTTTTTGGTTATCTTCAATGTAGTAAGCTTATTCATCTCTGAGTTTGTCAATGAATTTAAAGAGCTATTTACTGAAATTATAGTGATAATACTACCTAAAAGAAACATATTTAAAATAACAATAATTGAAATTTTTAATTTTACAGATTTATTTTTCATATTTATTTCTCCATAAATAACTTTAATATTAGTATATTGTAATATACAATTTAAATGTATATTAAGATTATATATACTTATTTCTTAGAGCATGCTATTAAATAATAATTTTTTATATCTTTTGATTAAATAATTTTGAAAGAATAGATTAACTCAAATATATTCTAAAGCAAGCACCTTTATATTTTTTATTGTCATAACTAAATTCTGTATTTATTATACTAATATGTCCATCATGTCTTTTTGTAATAATCTGATGAGCCATAGAAAGACCTATTCCAGTACCTATTGATTTATGTTTTGTAGTAAAATATGGTTCAAAGATTCTATTTATTATATTTTCATCAATTCCAAATCCAGTATCTTTTATTTCAATCATTAGACAACTGTCAATCTCTTTTGTTGAAACAAAAATATATCTGTCTTCTTCATCTGAAATATTTTCCACAAGGGCATCTTTTGCGTTAGTTATTATATTTATAAAAGCTTGTGTAAGCTCATTTTTTAGACCTTGTATTTTAATATCAACAGTAAACTCTGATACAACTTTAACGTAGTTGTTTTTTAAAGATGCATCTAATATTGTCAAACTACTCTCTAATACACTTACTAAAGATAAAGGCTCTTTATTTTTAGAGTTTTTAATAAATGACCTAAAATCATCAACTGTATGGGATAAATAATTAGCTTGCTTTATAATTTCATTCATATTAGATGAAATATTATCAGGGTTTACAATACCATGTTCATCTTCTAATTTAAAGCCACTTGCAATTGTAGTTATCACACTAAGAGGTTGTCGCCACTGATGAGCTATATTTCCTATCATTTCACCCATTGATGCTAACTTACTTTGTTCAGCAATAAATTCTTGGTCTTTATAGATACGTTTTTGTGATTGGTCACGTTCCATTACAATGCTAGTAAGTCTTGCAGCAGATAAAAGATCATTTGACTCTTCTTGTGTAGGTAAAGCTGGATAATCATAGTACATACCAAAAGCACCTAAAACTTTCCCCGTTGAATCAATTATTGGCTCAGACCAGCAAGATCTCATACCATGTGGAAGTGCCGCTTTTTTTATATTTTCCCATTTTGGATCTGTTTCAATATTTTCTACAAGAACTCGTTTCCCTGTGTAAGTTGAAGTACCACAAGAACCAACAGCAGGACCAATTTCTAGGCCATGAACTGCATTACAATACTCTTCAGGTATACTTGGTGCTCCACCATGTAAAAGTTTCCCATCTTCAAGTTCTAAGAGTGAACATCTCATTCCTGGATGACGGTTCTCATACATTAGAGCTATTGCATCATAAACATTTGAAGCAGGTTTGCCAATTGCAATCATTTCTAAGATGGAATTAGTTTGATGAATAAACTCTTCTGATTTTTTTCTTTCTGTTATATCAATATGAGTGCCAATTAAACGTATTGATTCTCCACTAGTTTCATCTTTAATAAAAAAACCTCTAGATAAAACAATAACTTTTGAACCATTTTTATGATTCATTTTCATTTCTAATTCAAATTCTTCTAAATCGTTATCTAAACAATCTTGAACCTTTTCTAGAGCACGAATTTTATCTTCTGAATCTACTAAATTTTCCCAAGTCTCAAAACAATTTTCTAGTTCATGTTCTTTATACCCAAGCATACTTTTCCATTTTGCAGAGTAATAAACTTCATTTGTAAGTAAGTTCCAATCCCAAAGACCATCATTAATCCCCTTCATAACAAGAGAAAAACGATCATCATTTTGTTTTAAATCATCAGAACTGTTAGTTTTAAGCGCTTTCATACTTAGACCTAGATAATAAATTATTTTTTAATGTATCATAATTGTAACAATTAGTTAATAAATAAATATAAAATTTTAAAAGTACATTTTTTATTTATTCTATTTAAAGAGGATTGAAAAATCAATCACTCTTTTTTATCCCATCGGGTATAAAATATCTTTTTGAATCTCTTCAATATTTTTTATAAGTTCATCATCTAGTTCAAAATTTAAGGCAGCTAATGATTCATCTAGTTGAGATAGTTGTCTTGCACCAATAATTGTAGACGCAACAAAATCAAAGTGTTTTGAATATGCAACTGCAAGTGTTACAGGAGATATACCATACTCTTCTGCTAACTTTATATATCTAGTTGTAGCACCAATTGTTTTATCATTTACAAATCTATCTGCCATAGCTCTAACTCTAGCACTTGAGTTTTCCATATAAAGTCCAAATCTTGAACCTTCTGGGTACAATCCTGAATTATATTTTCCAGATAAAACTCCTCCACCAATTGGAGAATAAGGAAGAAGTGAAATGTTTTCTCTTCTACAAACATTTGCTAGTTCATCATGAAATCTTGGATTTAAAAGAGAGAAATTATTTTGTATAGATTCAAATCTTGCTAAATCCTTATACTTTGATACTTCATTTGCTTTTGTAAGTCCATAAGCATTATCATTTGATGTTCCAAGGTATCTAACTTTTCCTTCTTGTACTAGTTCATCAAAAGCTTTCATACTCTCTTCTATAGGAACAATAATATCAGGCCAGTGCATTTGATATAAATCTATATAATCAGTTCCTAGTCTTTTCAAACTACCTTCAATTGCTGTTTTTATATGGAAAGAATCAATAGCAGTAAGTCCATGTCTTGTACATGGTACAAACCAACCAGATGAAGCACCTGCTACTTTTGTAGCTAATATAATAGATTCTCTAGGTTTTGTTTTTAACCACTCTCCTACTATTTTCTCAGTTGTTCCTTCATATGAAGCTTTTGGAGGCACAGGGTAGATTTCAGCTGTATCATAAAAATTTATTCCTTTATCATAGGCTTTATCTAATATTTTAAAGGCTTCTTCTTTAGAAGTCGTAGTTCCAAATGTCATAGTTCCTAAACAAATAGGAGTAACTCTAAGTCCACTTTTTCCAATATAGTTATATTTCATATTTTCTCCTAATTAAAAAAATATTATATCGCTTTTAATTTAATTTAAAATATTTTTTAAATTTACTCTAAAATACAAATTTCTTTTTTTAACATATGAGATATTGTTTCTTTTGCAACTAGAAATACTATTAAAAGAGTCATAGACATAAAAATATATGAAAGCAAACCATAAAACCATTCATGAGTCAATTCATACATCAATATAGTTGACAAAGTTACAGCTGCCATTGGAAAAGTAAATGCCCACCATGAGATAAAAAACTTGATATTAATATAATTTTTATACATAACAAATACTAAGATTGTAAAAAACAAACCAAGACTATATAAAATATGTGCAAAGAAATCTAAAGATGATGTAAGTTTAATATATGCAAGAAAACCAATAGCAGGTGGAGCTATCAATATAAACAGTGTAGGCATGAATTTAGGTGCAAATTGTTTATGAAACATTATTCTATTTAAAATAATTGCAAAAAGAATAATCCAAAAAAAGAGTCCAATAGAAAAAAAGAAATATAAAACAGAATCATTTATAAATCCTTTTCCAGCTATTGGAACAATAATATTCCCTACAATGGGTATAAACCAAGCAGGATTTGAGTGGATAATCTCAAGATTATTATTTATCCAAAATCTAATAGTATAAAAAGTTAAAAATATATGTATTGAAGCTCCAAAAATAAATAAAATTTGAGATAACTCAACAATACTATGTCTATATAATACTGATAAAAGTAACATTGAGATAGAAATTGCTGCAAAAAAGTTTATTCTTATTGGATGAGAGAGCTCTTTTTTTACTTCTTCTTTATAAAGAATAAACTTTTTTACATAAAAAAATAAAATCACTAAAAAAAGGACACTAGATAAAAATGAAAAAGATAAAGCAATAATAGAAGGAAAATATAAAATCTCATTCATTTTTTTCAATACTAAAGAGAGGCCTGAAAACCCCATAACTATCGCAAACATCATAACTGGAAAAAATTGTAATCTATTTGAAGGAATAGAAGTAATACTCTCTACTTTTTGCATATATAAAATCCTTATAAGAGAAACTAATTTATAATGATTTGACTAAAGGAGAAGCATGGCTAAGAAAAAACCAATTATAGATTTAAAATCTAAAAATATTATGTACCAAGAGAAGGACAAAACAATTAAACTACTATCTTTTAAAAAATCCAATATGACTATAGATATAGCAATATATGAATCTGGTAAGTTTATAAAAAACAGTAATATTGTTTTTGCACATTTACCTAAAAATATTAAATCATTAATCAAACCATTATAATAATGAATTATACAAATATTAAGTTTAAATTATTATAAAATTAAGTTATACTTATATTATAAGTTGAAATTATAATATAAAATCTATAGGTTCTATATAGTTTACTTTTAATAGACTATTATGATAACTTTTTTTCTCAAAAATTGAATGAAGCATTTTTATAGTTCCGCCATGAGAACATATCAAGATATCACCATCTTTAGGTAAATTTTCCAAAAAGTCTTTAATTCTGTTTTCAAAATCATCTAAACTTTCATCAGCTATATATTTATGCCAACTTTTCATTGAAGATAAATATTTCATGTTATAAGAGTCTAATTCTGCTACTTCTGCAAAACTTTTACCTTCAAACTCTTCTTTAAACCTTATTTCTCTTAATCTTGCATCTTTAACATAATCAAAACCTATTAAATCAAGAGTTTCAGTACATCTTAATAAATCAGAGGAATAAATATAATCATATTTTCTATTTTTTATAATATCAAGTTTAGAAATATCAGTTAGTGACTTATCAATAGAGATATCTGTATGACCAATATATCTATTCTGGTACTTTAAAGCCAAAGGAGCATGTCTTAGTAGTGTTATTAAAACCATAATACAGTTATACCAATAAAAAGTAAAATTTCTGTTAATTCTAAAGTCATACCTAAAGCATCACCATTTAAAAAGCCTAACTTTTTCTTTATAAATTTAAAGATTAAAAATGAAAAAATAAATCCTAATACTAATAAAAATAAAGACTTAAAACCACTAAGAACTATTATCATGAGAACTGTAAAAATAAATGAAAATAATAAACCATTAAAAGATAAAGACTCTTTTAATAAATTTACAAATGTTGACTTAAATTCAAATACCCTTATCAAAAAAATTAACATAAATCGACTAATAATTAACACTGAAATAAACTCTAAAAACAAATTATTTAACAATAAAAAAACAATAGCTCCAAGTTTTAGTATTACAAAAGCTAAAGCATATAAAACACCCATTGCTCCAACATTTGGTTCTTTTATCACTACATAAGCATCTTTCCCACCATGTTTAGCATAAATAGCATCAACAACATCCAAAATCGCTTCTGTGTGTATAAAACCGTATAGTATCATATATACAACTGCACAAATTAAAGCACCAAACCATTCTAAGTTTTCTAAGAATCCATACAAAAATATTACAGTTACACCTAATACAAAACCCATAAAAGGCAAAAAATACAACATTGAATTCAGTACATTTTTTGCACTTAAATCATCTTTTTCTTTAAAACTTATCGGTAAAATTGTAAAGTACGAAAATACAAACTTTAGACCTAATATATATTGATTAAATTTATTCATTTATTGCTTCTAGTATTTTATTCATATCTATTTTGTCTCTTAGTTTTGAGATAAAATTATTTATAGTTGTTTGTTTAAAATTATTAAAATCAAACTCTTTATAATCAGTATTTAAAGTTTTAAATATTTTATTTCGTAAGTTATCATTATCAAAGATTGCATGTATAAAAGTACCATTTATTCTTACACTTTCATAACTTATTGGATATTTTTCACTTTTACCATGATGTATTTCAAAACCAGTTATATCACATTCAAAAATATTATACTCACCTTTATGAAGTATCTTTTTTTGTTCAAATACAAGAACATCATCAATAAAGCCTAAACCCTCTTCTTGACATGACTCTTCATTTTCTAAAGCATATCCATCATATAGATTTTCAAACATCATTTCATATCCACCACAAATACCAAAAATTGGCTTTTTGTAGTTTTTAATTTTATCAAAAAGACCATTCTTTTTTAGCCACTTTAGATCTTTTATTACAAGTTTTGAACCAGGTAATATAATCATATCAAAGTTTTCTAACGATATATTGCTTTCAATAAACTCTAAATCAATATTTTCATCAGCTATTAAAGGTTCAAAGTCATTATAGTTACTCATATACGGATAAAATACAACTCCTACTTTTATTATTGCACAACTAACATCTTGGGTATAGTTTTTTAAACTTTGAGAATCTTCAAAACCAAGATTAAAAGGGATATAAGGTAAGACGCCTAAAACAGGTATCTTAAACTGTTCTTCAATAATTCTAATACCTTCATCAAAAAGGCTCATATCTCCACGAAATTTATTTACTATAACACCAACTACATTTTTTCGTAATTGCTCTGGTAATAAATGATAAACTCCATAAATAGAAGCAAAGACTCCGCCTTTTTCAATATCTGCAACTAAAACTATCTTTGTATTATATTTTGAAGCAACATAGATGTTTGATAAATCTTTATCCATAAGATTAAGTTCCACAGGGCTTCCTGCCCCTTCACAAACAACACACTCATACTTTTCATCTAGATAATCAAAACATCTATCAACTGCTGGTTTCAGGGTATCTAAATCTTTGTAATATTCAAGGACATCTTTTGATGCCACAACTTTACCTTCAACTATCAAAGAAGCACTACTTCCTCTTCCTGATTTAAGTAAAACTGGATTTAAATGATATGAAGTTTCAACACCTAAAACACTTGCTTGAAAATACTGGGCAACTGCAATCTCACTATAATCATCACACACAAAGGCATTGTTTGATACATTTTGAGCTTTAAAAGGAACTACTTTTACACCCATATCTTGCAGTATCTTTGCTATTACAAAAGTAATAGTAGATTTTCCAGCATCTGAACTTGTTCCAAATATTGATATATTTTTCATATTTATTTCAACCTACTCGTTAAACCTAATTTTACTTCATAAACTTCATCACAAATAGATGCAAGCTTTTGTCCAACAACTCCTGTTAAGTCAATAAATTTACGACTCTCTTTATCAAAAGGAATAACTCCACTATTTACGTCATTTAGCACAAATACTACATTTGCATCAATATTTTCTATCTTTTCTATTTGTTTTATTAGTTCTTCTTCACTACTATTTATATTGTTTAATATCCACATAGAGATACAATCCACTATATATGTTTCGCCCTCTTCTATTTTTGATATAAAATCTTTAGGTTCTTCAATTGTAATAAAATTCTCTTCTCTTTGATTTTGATGTTTTAAAACTCTTATTTTCATCTCATCATCATCAAAACTTCCATCATATGTTGCAATATAATATGGTTTTGAATTTGAAAGTTCAATTGTCTTTGCTTCTGCAAGAGTTGATTTGCCACTCTTTTGTCCACCAAAATATAAGATTTTCATAAATTATCCTAAAAAGCTTTCTACTTGATTTATTATACTATCTTTTGAAACTCCATTTAAAGAAGCATAAACTAAAGCTGCTCCTGCACCAACACCCTCTTTTGCTTCACCTTGGTCATATAGTTTTAAAGCGGGATGATTTGATGTTGAGAAATCAAAATCAGAATAATATGTATTTATCTTAAAATCCAACATCTCTAAAAGTGATTTTATATCACTATTTTCATCTTCATATACCCATTTTGTAGTACATAAAGATAGATTTGAAGTATTAAGTTCTCCACCCATTGTTTTTAAAATCGTATTAACAATAAGTAAAACACAAGCCATTTGTGTTCCTCCTGCTAGGACTAATTTTATTTTATTATTCAGTCCTAAAATAAATCCTGCGTTAAATATCAACATATTATCAGAAACTCGTCCTAAAATCTGAAATAAATCATCATCACTTTTTATATTTTCTAAAGCATTTTTAATAGTAATTTCTCTTATATTATTTGGAACATTTTTAAAAGAACTACTAAATAAATCTTTACAGTCATAGCCTAAAGCTTGTGCAGTTGCACTTGCTGTTGTAGTACCACTAGGAACTGACTCACCTAAAATAATATAATCATCTTTACATTCATAAGCTTGTGCAAAAGCTAAACCTTTTTGAAAAAGTTCCATTGCGTTTATTGTTGCATCTAAAGCTATACTTTTTGAAGGATTAATTCCAAAATCATGTATTTTAAAATATTCAAGTTGTGGTTTAACTTCCAATCCTAAATCTAAAAGCTCTATATTTGAATAAGGATTTAAAAGATGTACAGCTCTGGTAAGTAGTGCTGGAGTAGGAACACCTTTTGGAGTTTCGGCTATATTTTCTAAACTTCTAACTTCTCCTGTACATACAAATTCACTATCCAAAGTTGGAGTTAAATGTATCTTTCCAGGGATTCCAGCTTGTGTTATTCCTCTTATATTAGAAGTTCCAGTATTACTCAAAGCTAATAAAAAAGAAGCCTTTTTACCTCTTAGACTTTCAATAAAATCTACATTTCCTACTATATTTTTTATCACTTATTTTCCTTAATTGTCTTTTCTATTATTTCAAATCGTTTTAAAAACTCATTATAGTCTTTGAGTTTATTTTCTCTTGTACATCTTTGCAATGAATAATATAAACATCCACACAATAAGTAATTCTTTAAAAACTCTTCAGAGATATTACTATTTAATTCTTTATTATAAATTTCTAAAATCTTTGCAAAAAACTCTTTATTGAAATTATATCCATCAAAACACCAACTTAAAACCATTACTGCTAAATCAAAATATCTATTTCCATAACATGATTGAGAAAAATCATATACCCCACAAAGTTTCTCATCAATAAACTTTGCATTATCATAAAATAAATCTCCATGAATAAATGCATTATTTGATAAATCAATATTTTCTATTTTTTTATACTTCGATAAAAAATCATTTTTTACATCTTTATTTATATTTTCATCATCTAAAACTTTCTTTAACATTGAGTCTAAAAAATCTTTAGTATAAATATTTTTATTTTCTGATTTATAATCAACTTTGTGTAAAAAGCTTAAAAAATATGTTATCTGTTCTATTCGTTTTAAATTAATATATTTAGGTATCTTTCCTTCAATACATGAGTATAAAACATATGGTTTTGAATTATAGAATTCTATATTTTTAGATATTACTTTTGGAACAATTAAATCTTTTAAAGCATTTAAAATATCTATTTCATGTTGCACATCTTTTTTTGATGAAGATTCATATATTTTTAATACATATCGTTTATGATTTTCATCACTTGCAATATATGTTGTATCTGTTATTCCATTTTTTGTTTCTATAAATGAGACAAATTTTATGTTTAAAGATAAAACCAACTCATTTAATTGGTCAAGATTTAATTTTGTAATTATTCCCAAAAGTTTCCTCTTACTAGTTTTATATGATTTTTATTGTATTATTGAATCTTATAATAGCAAAAAAGAGTAGTAAAAAAGCTTCAAGAAAGTGCTTTTTTAGGAGAATATTAAGATGAATAAACTGTATATTGTATCATGTGGTACAGGTGGTACAAATTATATAACACCAGAAGCAAGAGAAGCACTAAAAGAGTGTGAAGTAGTGATTTCATATAGTAAGTATGCAAGAGAACTATCTTCTCTTATAGATGGAAAAGAAATACATACTTCAGGGATGACCCATGAAGTACAAAGATGTACTAGCGCAGTTGAGTTCGCTTCACAAGGAAAAACTACTTGTATTATTTCTAATGGTGACTCAAATGTATATGGAATAGCATCCGTAATAGTTGAAATAATTGATGAAAAAGATTTATGGGATAAAGTTAATCTTGTTTCACTTCCAGGAATTACGGCCCTACTTGCAGCAGCTGCAAAAGTTGGAGCTCCATTATCACAAGACTTTGCAACGATATCCTTATCAGAACGTCAAAATAGTTTTGAACTAATAGATAAAAGAGTTAAAGCAGCTTTAGAGGCAGATTTCATACTTGGAATATATAACCCAAAATCTAAAAAAAGAATAATAGGATATGAAAACTTTTTAGAAGCCTTAAGACCTTATGAAAATAGAATTGCAGTAATTGCCTCACACATGGGAAGAGAAGATAAAGAAAATATCACTATAACAACTGCTAAAAAGCTTGTAGAAAAAGGTTTAGATAATCCACTAGTAACAATGTCAACACTTATAATCATAGGAAATACTCAAACACGTCTTACAAAAAATGGACAAATACTAACTCCAAGAGGATGTGCTAATTAGAATGAAAACTTATGAGCATGGTGGAGATATAAATGGTTTTGCAAAAAAACTAAACTGCAAAATAGAAGATATTATCGATTTATCTTCAAATATAAATTTCATAAAACCTAAAATAGATACTAACTTTAATACTTTAGAAATATCTTCATACCCAAAATATGACACTCTTTATAAAACAATTGCAAAAAACTACAAAATAAAAGAGAAAAACTTAGAACTCTTTAACGGCGGGAGTTCAGGGATTTTTACCCTATTTAGACATCTGAAATTAAAAAATTGTGTTATATATTCACCTGCATATTTAGAATATAAAAAAGCAGCAGATATTTATAATTATAAAACTACTCAAATTAATAGATTTAAAAATATTTATAAAGATATTCCAAAAAATTCATTAGTTATTTTTGTAAATCCTTCCACTCCTGATGGAAAACATTATGATTTAAAAAAACTATTTAAAATATGGAAAGAAAGAGATGCCACAGTTTTGATTGATGAAAGTTTTTTAGACTTTACAAATCAGAGTTCATCCCTAAAATATTTGAAAGAGTACAAAAAACTATATATTTTAAAATCCTTAACAAAGTTCTACAGTAGTGCAGGAATAAGGCTGGGAATAATAATATCAAATAGGAAAAATATAGATTTAATAAAAAAGAATGAACCTATGTGGAAAATATCACAGTTTGATTCAAGATATATTCAAGAAGCATTAAAAGATAAAGAGTTTAAAAATGCATCTTTAAATAAAAATGATAAAAATAGAAAATCCCTTTTAAAACTTTTAAAAAAACAATCTTTTATCAAGAAAGTATATGAAAGTGAAGCTAATTTCTTTTTAGTAAAACTAAAAAATATTGATGCAGAAGAACTACAAAATACACTTCTTAAGTATAAAATTATGATACGAGATTGTTCAAATTTTACTTTTCTAGATAATTCATATGTAAGAATTGCAGTAAAAAATCAGAAATCAATAAATATATTAAAAAAAGCTTTCAAAGAAATATAGAAAAATGTATATTGAGATTCTATTATTAGCTTATATCATTGATGCGATTTTTTCAGAGTTTCAGCAAGTAAAATATTTAAAACACCCTATTGTTCTAATGGGAAACTATATTTCATGGTTTGAAAAAAAGTTTTATAAAGACACTATTTTAATAGGCTTTTTACTTACAATTAGTCTAATATTTATTACATTTATAATTAGTTTTTCACTTAGTTTAATTGATAATATTCTATTTCAAGCCTTATTGGCTTCATTTACAATCTCTTCAAAGATGTTGTATGATAGTGTAAAAAATATTTTTGATGCAGAAAATCCTAAAGTTGCCATTTCTATGTTAGTGAGTCGTGATACAAAAGATATGACACAAAGTGATATAAACAAGGCTTCTATTGAAACCTACGCTGAAAACTTAAGTGATGGTGTTATTGCTCCAATGTTTTATCTTCTAATATTTGGACTTTGGGGAGCTTTTATTTATAAAGCTATAAATACTCTAGATTCTATGGTTGGATATAGAAATGAGAAATATGAAAACTTTGGTAAATTCTCTGCAAAGCTTGATGATATCGCAAACTATATTCCTTCAAGAATAACTGCAATTTTAATAGCCTTACTTTTTAAATCAAAATATGCACTTAAAAACTTTTATAAATATGGGAAACTTCATGATAGTCCAAATGCAGGGCATCCTATATCAGCTATGGCTTTAGCTCTAAATATAAAACTTGGAGGTCCAACTTCATATTTTGGAAAAATAAAAGATAAGCCATATTTTGGTGAAGGAAAAGAAGTTATAGAAAAAAGCGATATAAACGAAGCACTAAATTTTAAATCTAGATTTGATTTATTGATAACTTTTATAGCTCTTATTTACCTTTGGAACTTCTTCTTATAAGTAAATAAACAAAGAATGGTGCACCAATAAACGAAGTTACGACACCAATTGGTAAACTAGAAGCAGTGTTTGCATTTCTTGAAATAAAATCTGCAACTACTAAAAATACCCCACCATAAAAAAATACAGGTAAAATCAATTTATGGGCACTTTGTTTATATATTATTTTTATAATATGAGGTATCACAAGTCCTACAAAACCAATTGGTCCTACAAAACTAATACTAACCCCAACAGATAATGAAATTACAATTAAAAGAGTAAGATTTAATCTATTTACATTTAAACCTTTTAAAAATGCCGTATCATTTGATATCAAAAGAAGTTTGATTTTGTCTTTGTAAAATAATACAGTAGAAAGAAGAATTATCGCTACAGTTAATACTATCAAAGAACTATTAAAGCCAACAATATCTAAACTTCCTAAGGTAAATCGTACGATTGAATAATTCTCTTGTAAATCACTCATAAAAAAGACTAACATCAATCCAGAAGAATAAAAAAATGATAAAGCAATACCAATAAGAAGTATAGAGTTTGTTGAGACTACAATTGAACTTTTATTTATTTTTTGAGATATTAAATACAAAATTATAATTGTAAAAAAAGAACCTGCAACACCTGAAATAGCTAACATAATACTTGGGAAAAAAACTATTGAAATTGCAGTAAACAAGGTAGTTCCACTTGCTATTCCTAAAGTATAAGGTGTGATAAGTGCATTTTTAAATATTGTTTGAAAAATCAGACCACTAAGACTTAATATAGAACCTACAAAAAATGCTAAGATGATTCTAGGAACTCTTAAATCCCAAAAAATAGTATATGTAGTAGTTGATGAATCAAAAATGTCATTATATATAATTGAAGTATCACCTAAAAAAGGTGAAAAAAAGATAATTAGAAAACCAAATAAAATAGAAAGCTTTTTCATAGGTTTACCACCAAATGATTATCAACTATTTTGATACTGTTATTATAAAACTTATTTAGATTTTCTAACTCAAAAAACTCATTACTTGAACCAAAAAATTCTACTTTTCCGTCTTCTAAAAAAAGTACTTTATATTTTAAATTGTATGCTAAATCTAAATTGTGAGTTATTATAATTTTTTGTTTTAAGCTTACAGACTTAAATATATCAAATACCTCTTTGACTCTTGATATATCTAAATTTGCAGTAAGTTCATCAAATATAGTAATTTCAGCATTGTGAATAAAGGCAGAAGCTAAAAGTAGTAACTGTTGTTCTCCACTACTTAGATTTATACAATATCGATCTTTAACATTCTCAAGTTTTAAAAGTGCAATTATTTCATTTATTCTGTCTTTTTTTATATCACTAATTGAAGACATTTCTAAATACTCTTTTGTTGTAATATACTCATCAAAAATTTCTAATTTTGGTGGAATATAATTTATAAATTTTGTTCTTTGATTTTCGCTCAAACTTTGAATACTTTGATCAAAAAGTTTAACATTTTCATTTGATATAAGATTACATAAAACTTTTGCAAGTGTAGACTTGCCCGCACCGTTTTTACCTAAAACAATAAGGTTCTCGTCAATATCTAACTTAAAAGATATATCATGTAAAATTTGGTTTGTAAAATTATTTACTTCTAACATCTTCTAATATATTCCTAAAATCATTTATAAAGTTAACCACTCTATTACTTGGTATTCCTGCATACTCTTTATCTATAATATAAACCATTTTTTCTTTTGCTGCATTTATAGGTAAACCAAGCCAAGGCTTTTTCATATCATCATGTGAAATTTTTCTTTCATTTATATATGGAGCAAGCATTATTATAACATCAGGATTCATCTTAATAATTTTTTCTACATTTACAATAGGTTGAGATAAAGAAGATGAAACATATGCATTTTTATTTCCTGAAGCTTCAATTATATCATTAAAGTAAAGATTATTACCTGCAACATAAATTATCTTATTTAAGTCTTCTCTGGGACTTATAACCACTAAGATTTTCTTATTTGAAATTATATTTTTTATATTTTCTAAACTATTATCAATACCATTATTTAATTCATCTGCTTTTTCATTTTTCTTTAAAAGCATACCAATAGAACTAATAGTATTTTTTATTGATTTAAGATTATTAGTTTTAAATGTTTTAACATTTAATTTTAGTTTTTTTATATTTAATATTAGCTCATTATCATAATCTTGAGCTAATACTAAAGTTGGTTTTGCAACTAGCATCTTTTCTAAAGAAATACTTGCATATCCTCCTATTTTAGGTATTTTTTTTGATTCTTCTGGAAAGTTGCAAAACTTTGTATTTGCTACAATATCTTTTCCATTTCCAAGTGCAAATACAATTTCATTTATTGAAGGAGAGAGAGTTATTATTCTCTCTCCTGCTATTAAATTTATTGTAAATAAAAAGAGTAAAAAAACTTTTTTTAAAATATTCATTAAAATTTAACTTTCAATCCTGCGTAATATGTTCTCTCAAAGTTTGTAGGATAAACTGCATCGTCTCTTATCCATAAAGCATTGTCTTCATCAAAAAGATTTTGTACTTTTGCAAAAAACTCAAAGTTTTTATAATCATATGACAAACTTAAGTCTGTTGAATGATATGCCTCTTGTTTTTGTGAAAAATCATTTTCAAAATCATTTGCAGCATATGCACTACTTCTATATGTATGAGATAATACTGTTTTAAAATTATTAATATTATAACCTAAATTTAATGTCACATTATGTTTTGATACTCCAGGTAAATCCTTACCATTATATGCACCATCTGATTCATTTTCTTCATCAATTTTTGCAATAATATAAGAATAGTTTAAAGAAGCATATAAATTATCATTTATTAAGTATTTATCAAATAATTCTAAACCATATTTATATGATTTATCAATATTAGTATTTCTATTAGTGAATCCTACTTTATAATAATAAATTTCATTTCTTAACTTACTTGCAAATAAATTTATTTTTAATTTATTGTTTTTTTGAATATTTGTATAACCTAAATTGAAATTATTAACTTTTGCCGGTTCAATAAAACCATTAAATGTTGTTGTTTTAATATAAGAACCTCCGCTAAGAACATAAGTCGATGCAAAAAATCTATCAATATCAGGTGCTTGGTAAGCTCTATTATAGTTTGCAAAGATAGAACTATTTTCATTTAATTTATAGTTAATACCAATATCATAAGCATTTAAATTTAATTTATCTTCTAATTCTGTTCCTGAATCTGGAGAATAAGTGTATTCAACTTTTTCTTTTCTAGCTCCTGCTGATAAAGTTATATCATTAGTTAAATTGTACTCACCAGAAACAAATAAAGCTTTATTTTCTTTTGTTGTTGTATCAGAAGACCCTATTCTATCTCCATTAAACCCATCAACTCCAATTGCAACTTTATAGTTATCTTGTTTTATATTAAATTTTGAATTAAAAGATTTATAATCATAGATTGAGCTAAATCCAGAAGAGTATTCACTTAATTTATTCTCATCACTAAAATTTAGATCAAAAGAGTAGTTATTACTAATGTTATAAGTAGCCCCGACATCAGTAACATAAGATTTAAAGATTTGTTCTGTAAATCCACTTGATTGATTAGGATTAGCCTTATATTCATCAAGAGATAAAGAACCAGCATATTTTATATCCATATTAGAATAAGTTCTACCAATTCTTAATTCTAAGTCATCAGTTGGAAAATATATAAGATTAATATTTTTATTTTTATTTCTTTTTTCATCTTTAGAACCATCAGATGTAGCCCTAGTACCATTCGTAGAAGTATAATCTAAGAAGGCATTTAAGATAAGATTATCATTACTGTAGCCTAAACTAACAGTTCCATTTTTTGTTCCATTATTACCTAAATATGTTTTTATATAATTTTGATTTTTTCCATTTGTAATTATGTTAATAACACCAGCATTTGCTCCATCCCCAAATTGAACAGAACCACTACCTTTAATTATTTCTATTTTATCTATTGACTCTAAAGAAATAGAAGATAATAATTGAGGTGCTAAATCTATATTATTTAATTTTCTACCATTTACTGAAACTACTACATTTTGAAACCCTGAACCAATTCCATATCCTCTTAAATCAATTAATTGAGTAAAAGTATTTCCATAACTTGGATTTATTGTAACAGATGTTTGTGAGTTTAGAAAATCATATACATCTTTTGATTTAGATTTTTCAATATCTTGTTTTGTGTAAATTTCAGTTGTATACGTTGCATCTTTTTCAGTTGTTTCTATTAAAGAAGACGTAACTGTAACTGTTGATAACTGTTCTGTTGAATAAAGATTTGTTGCTATTAATAAGCTTGCAACTACGCTTATTGTGTGTTTTGTTAGTTTTTTATTTTCCATGTGTTTTTTATTTCCTATTTTTTATATACTGTTTGTTGAATATTGTTTGATTGGTTTTAATTGTTTTGCGAGTAACAATTTAGTAATTTTTGGTAATTCTAGACTTATTATAGATGCAATAATACTAATTCTTGATAGCATTTTTCTATTTACTGTAGCTAATAAAATTCCAAAAAATGAAAAGTAATTCTTTTTATTTTTAATCATTTGTCAATCCTCCTTTACAAAATTTTCCGTATTATAGTAAAAAAGGCATAAATTTATTAAATTAATAATAGAAGTAGTAATTAAATATGACAGCTTAAAATAGATTTTGTAGGATCAGTTATATATTCATATCCATTATACATAATATAAATACCAAAAGCTATAACTAAAATAGAAGCAATATTTATAAATAAGTTTCTTATAGCAATTTGTTTAAATACACCTACAAAGAAACCCAAAGAGAACATAGCTGGAAGTGTACTTAATCCGAAAATCATCATAACAACAGCGCCCCAAAATGGACTACCTGTACTAGCAGCAGTAATTGCAAAAACATAAACAAACCCACAAGGAAGAAGTCCGTTTAACATACCAAGCAAATAAAAACTTGATAGAGTATCAGAACCGATTAAAGCTCTAAAAGTTTTTTGATAAATTGGAGTTTTAGAAACAGAGTGTTCTAAACTTGTAAGAAACTTTAGTTTTCCACTTAAAGATAATCCAACTAAAATCATCATACTTCCCGTAAATAAAAGCAAGATACCACTTGTCATATTATCAAAAGTAACAACGCCACCTACAAGACCAAATATAAATCCAAGTATTATATAAGTAGTTATTCGTCCAAAAGAGTATAACACATGAGACATTGATTGTTTAGACTTTGACCAGCCTGTATTTATTTTTGTACTTGAATAAGCAACAACAATTCCACCACACATCCCAATACAGTGACCAAAAGAGCCTAAAAAAGCAATGGATATAATTGTTAATACACTTATACTTTCCATTATTGACCTAAAAGTTTTTTTCTAATTAATGGATTAGTAAGATTTTCACCTCTATACATTTTTAAAAGCATTTCATCAAATGAAATCATATTTTGTTTTTTTTCTTTATATGCTCCAAAACCATATCCCATAGTTGTTGGATCAGTTTGACTATACCAAGCTTTTTTACCATCTATATACTCTTTTGTATCAACAGAATATACCCAAATAATAGCTTTATCTTTAAACTTAATATCTTTATACCATAAAGCTAAACATCCTGTATCATCAAAGAACCATGTTCTACCATCAGGAGCAACAACTTGTGCTGAGTGTTCTAGTTTAGTAATTGTCATACCACATTGTGTATCTTGAAAATGACTTAACTTAATATCTACAGGTTCATGAGTATGATTTCCATTATGAATAACAACCATTCTTTTTTCATTTGACATTGATACAAAAATTAATACAATAATAACAACTAAGACAATCACAGTAAATATGGGTAAAAGTTTTTTCATTTATAATCCTAAAAAAATAAGTAGTAATAATATATCAACATTGTTGATATATTGATAAAAATAAAAAAAGCTTCACTTAAAAAGTGAAGCTATATTAATTATTTTGTGAAAATCAAATCATATAAAAGAAGGAAATAGTTCAATTTTCTTGATGTATTAGTATTTTATACTAGCAGTGTTAATTTTTTGTTAAATCTTTTATTTTCACTTGGTTCCTACCATTATTTTTACAATAATATAAAGCGTCATCAGCAATTTTAAGCATCTTCTCTAAACTTTTATCTATCCCATAAAAAACACCTATAGAAACAGTATATATTAGCTTGGAATCATTAGCTTTTATTATATTCTTTTCAAAAGCCAATCTGATTTTTTCAAAAAGATTTTCTACATCTATAAGTTTTATATCTTCTATTAATATACAAAATTCTTCTCCTCCAAATCTTGCAATTAAATCTATTGACCTTAGATATTTATGTATAAGACTTCCTACTTCACAAATTGCAGTATCTCCTACTTCATGACCATAAGTATCATTTATATTTTTAAAATTATCAATATCTAACATTGCTAAAGCTAAATTTTTCTCTGCACGTATAGATTTTTTTAAAATTATATTACCACTTTCAAAAAAATATCTCCTATTATATAATCCTGTTAAGAAATCTTTATTCGCCATATCTTTTGTTTTATTAAATAAATCTATTAAATCTAAATTCGCATTTATTCTTGTTACAACTTCAGTTTCTAAATAAGGTTTATTAATAAAATCATTTGCACCTATTTTTAGAAACTCTGTTGCAATTTCAAGGGTAGTATTAGAACTTAATGCAATTATTCCTAATTCATCTTTATCATAAATTTCTCTTAGTCTAAAAGTTAATTCCATCCCATCCATTATAGGCATATGATAATCTGTTAAAACTAAAGAAAATGTTTTTTCACTATTTTTGATTATTTGTAATGCTTCTTTTCCATTAGCAGCCATTGTTACATTCAAATTCATTTTTTTCAAAAGCTTTTGGGCAATACTAATTTGAACCGAAGAATCATCAACTAATAATATATTTTTATTTCTATTTTTTATCTCTCTGTTAACTGAATTAACCACACTTTTAATACTTTTTTTCCCATCTTTTGCGATACAATCAATTACATATTCTTTTTCAAAAATGATTTTTTTTACTTTATCATTTAAAGTACCGCTTAATACAATAGTTTTAATAAATTTAGAGTCCGTTACTTCTAACATAGCACCATACTTTGAATCAGGCAAGTGCAAATCTACTACAGCTATAGCAATCTTATTCCCATACTCTACAATATATTTTAAGCCTTCTTTATAATTTTTAGCTGAAAGTATTTCAATATTATCTAGCTTATCAAGTAAATTTTCTGTCAATATAGAAAGAGTTGTTGTAGAATCATCAACTATAAGTATTTTATTCATATTATTTCACCTTATTAAATTAAATACTATCAATAACTTTATTAATACTGACTTTTATATTTTTATCTATTTTTTTCTTAACCTTAATTTTGCTTAGTAAATCTTATAATACGCAAACAAAATAGATGTAAGGAAATAAATGCGTTTAATTATGTTCGATATGGATGGTACACTCATTGATAGCGGAACTTCAATAACAAATACAGTTAACCATGTAAGAGAAAACTTAGGTTTTGAAAGAATGGAGAAAAATTATATTTTAGAGAAAGTTAATGACCCAGAGATAAATGCATCGGAATTTTTTTATGGTACTAAAAACTTTACAGAACAACAAAAAGTTCTTTTTGAAGAGCATTATAATGCTAACTGTCTAAGGGATTTAGAATTATATGAAGGTATACAAAAACTAATTGATGATTTAAAATCAGACTTTACACTTGCAGTTGCAACAAATGCTAATTCTACATTTGCGAGAAAAATGTTAAACCACGTAGGAATTGGTGAACATTTTAAAACAATTTTAGGATACGATTCCGTAACAAATGCCAAACCACATCCTGAAATGGTGTATAAGATTTTAGATACTCATAATATACAAAAAGAGAATGCTCAACTAATAGGTGATTCTCATAAAGATATTATTGCAGCTAATAAAGCAGGTGTTGATTCAGTACTAGTAAATTGGGGGTTTTCTGACCATAGTGAAGAAGCAATCGAAACAATAGAAGAATTAGAAAAAAAGATAAAAGATAAATTCTCTTAAATGTTTGAAAATATAAAAAAACTATTTAGAAAAGAGGAAACTTTTCCTTGTATAGTTTGGGATGGCAAAACTATGAGTTATCCACACTTAACACAAAAACAAATAGATGATATAAATACAAAACCTGAATATAAAGGTTGGATAGTAACTTTAAAAAAAGAACAATAACTTAAATTAATTTATATTCTATTGGCACTTTTATTGTGATATTTCTACTAACTTTTGGAAAAAAAATTGCTGCTTTATGAATTGCTTTTATTGTAGACTTTCTTAATAATCTATGTCCACTCAAAGCCTTAATATCAGTAATTTTTCCATCCTTAGATAAACTAAATTCAACTAAAACATCTCCTTGTATATTCATTTTTCTTGCTCTTTTTGAATACTTTACATTATTTTGAATATGTTTTTTTATCAACAAAAGATTCTTTTTTAAAAAATCTTTTTTATACGTGCTAGAACTAACTTTTACTACTTTTTCAAGAGGAATTATTGGCTCCTCTTTTACCATTTCTTGAATAACTTTTGGTTCTTCTTTTTTTAACTCTTCTATTTTTTTAAGCTTTTTTTCTACAACTTTCTTTGGAATTATTTTTTTTACGGGCTTCTTTTTTGCAATTTTTTTTATTTTCTTTTTCTTTTGAACTCTTTTCTTTACTATCTTTTTCTTTTGAACTCTTTTCTTTACTATCTTTTTAGTCTTAACCTTTTCTATAGACGGTGTCAGTTTAGGAAGTGGCTTAATTATTTTCTTTTCAACTACAGGAAGTTTTGGTTCTATTTTTTTCACCAATTCAATATGTTTTAGAGAAACACGTTTTTTTTCTACTCTTTTCTTAGTATTAATTTTTTGATTTGAATAAGCATAAAAAAATACTCCTATAACAATAGAGTATAAAATAGCAGTAATTATAAAAGAGCTAAGATATCTTGTCATTTTTTTGTAACTATTGCTATATTCTCAAAATCATTTGCTTTTAACAAATCTAAAATACTTACAAAAGTATCAATTTTTGCATTTTTGTCACTATTTATTAAAATAGCTGTCTTTTTATCTATAATTGAAATCTGTTGAATAAGTACTTCTATTGAAGTTTTTTCTTTTTCTAGATATACAGAGTTGTCACTTTTTATATAAATTGAAATATCTTTAATAATCTCAATCTCTTCTGAACTACTTGCACTTGGAAGAGAAATAGGTATTACTCCTTTAGCTATAAATGTTGATGTCATTAATACTATCGCTAGTAGTACCAATAACACATCAATAAAAGGTATTACATTGATTGAATCAAACTTCTTGATTTTCATAATTACTTTCCAAAATTTCTGCTGTTCTACTTAAAATATTATAAAAAACCATCGATACAATTGCTACAACTAAACCAACTGCTGTAGCTTTTAAAGCAAGAGCTAAAGAACTCATGATTTTTGTAGCTTCAATATCTCCCTCACTCATAGTCATAAATGTAAGCATAATTGCTAGTACTGTTCCAAGTAATCCTATATAAGGAGAATTTGAAGCAATAGTTCCTATAAAAGTTAAGTTTTTTGTAAGAGCAACATCTAGTTGCTTTTTATTTTTATATTTATTTACATCAATTTTTCTATAAAAAAATAGCCTTTCTATAAATAACATCACTGCAATAAAACTCATAAATACAAGTAATGCAATCACTCCATAATCAACTAAATTTTTAAGTAGTTCAATGTCCATTTTTTATCCTATTTTATAATTATTTCTATCTATCACAATATTCAAAGTACTATGATTAGCATGGTTATGTCCTCTTTTCATTGCACCATAAGTTTTAAATACATATCCTGTATAAAAATTTAATCCCATGTAAAATATGATTAGAGCTGAAGCAAAAGGAAATGCAAAAACTTTTAAGATAGGCTTACTATCAATAAGTTTAAATCTTTTTATCATAATAATAAATGCCCAAATATATGCAATATGATTAAATACTCTAAAAACATGGACCCAAGAATCTCTTCTTGTAGCAAGTGGTTCCATATATGCTACATCTAAATAAAATGCCTGAATAAAGGCATTTACGGTATTAGAAGCATAATGATAAAAGAAAAATTCACCCATATGAGATAATCCACCAACAATAAACAGTGGTGCAAAAGCAAAACCTAATGTATACATAGTTTTTTCATAAGTAACATTCATAATTTTTGAAGCAACAAACATTCCTACAACTGACAAAAACAGAACAATTGCAACAGAATAAAGAAAAGCAAATAACCCAATTGAATCAATAGGTCCAAAACTCATAAAACTTTCAAAAAATCTAGCTGTTCTAGTCCAAATAAACTCTTCAACTATTGCACTTCTTCCTAAAGAGTGGTGAAATCCCATAGTAATAGAAATAGCAGCTGTAATTAATATAAAAGCCCACACTTCTGATTTTTGAGCTTTAAATTTATTAAATAAAGAGAAAGAAGGTTTTTTTACTTTAAAGCTTACAGCCTCACAAGCAGAACTACAATCCATACATAAAGTACAATCACCCATTGAATTTTTTTTATCAAAAGTAAATGGCTTTAATGCATAAGGACAAGCAGTAGCACATTCAAATATTTTACACTCATTACATGCACTTTTATAAGTACCAAGCCAAGTAAATCCAACCTTTGAAAAAGCCCTTGTTAAAGCACTAATAGGACAAACAGATTTACAATATGCCATTTCATCATATAAAAGGTAAAATACTATTGCTAAAATAGTTAATACAGTAAAAACAATAGCCGTAGCCATTGGTGTTTTATAAATTCCAGGGAACATATAATAAACAAACCACCAACCAATAAATACTAACAATAAACCAATAAAAGGATTAGCCAAAGATTTTGGTATTTTCTTTTTTAATCCAATTTTTGTAATATACTTTCCAATAAATCCATGAGGACAGATTCCACAAAATACTCTACCTAAAGTTGATAAACTTAAAACCATAAAGAAAGGCCAAAACAGACCCCAAAAAAGTCCTGTTGTAAAAACATTTTCATTTGTTGGATTTAAAAAACCAAAAATCGTTGCATATAAAAATAGCAATAAAATTGCTATTTTTAATACTAAAAGAAACTTTTCATTTTTAAATAAAAATCCTAATATAGGCATTCCATAAATATCATTTTTATCTCTTTTGATAAAATCTACCATCTTATTTGCCTTCTAAAACTTATATGTGTAAGTAAACATAGCAGTTCTTGGAGCTGCTGCTTTATAAGTTACATCACCATCTAAATCTTTTTGTGCAGACATTGCATAATGTTTATCAAATACATTGTTTACATTTAACTGAAAATTATGATTTTTATGTTCATAACCAAGCATGATGTCTGTTACAAAATCATATCCACTATATTTTTCACTATTTGCATTATCCATATAATAGCTTCCCCAAGTTCTTCCTTGAACTCTTGATTTGAAACCTTTATATTTAAAGTTGGCATATATTGAATACTGATGTTTTGGAATATATGGTAAATAATTCCCACCTCTATCATAAGTTCCATCTTCCATAAACTCTTTAAATTTAAAATTACTATATGTATATGAAGCGCCAAGAGACAGATTTTGATTTAAATTATATTGACCGTTAAACTCAAATCCTCTTTTTCTTGTTTCTCCTGCATTTTGATAAAAAGTTGTATAGCCTTGTTTAGTTGCCGTAATTTCATCTTTTACATCATTTTGATAAATAGCAATATCATATGAATAATCTTTTGTTCTAGATTTTAATCCAATTTCATAATTAATACTCTTTGTTTTTTCTAAAGAACCTTTATCTTCTACCCTATTTGTTTTTAATTCATTATCTGTAGGTGCTTGATTGGCACTTGCAATTGAAGCATAAAAGTTTATAGAATCATTTAACTCATAAGAGAAACCAATCTTTGGAGAAACTAAAGTGTATGATTCAGTAATCTCATATTCACCATCACCAGTTTTATATGTTGGTCCACCAAATCCACTCCAGTTATACTCTAAAAGTTCATTACCATCAACATCAAATTTAACTTTATCAACTCTTAGAGATAAATCAACAAGCATTTTTTCTAAAGGACGAAAACTCTCTTGTGCATAAATACCATATAATGTCGCTTTAGAATCTTCAATATTTGCTAAATCACCTTTTTCATCAGATAGTGTTTCAGAAATAGATGTTCTTCCCATACCTACGGTATTAAAATCTGCATAAGTATATTTTTTAGAATCATTAGTTCTATCTTGTTTTGCGGTAATTCCTGCAACTAAAATTGCATCATTTGAAAAAAGTTTATGGTCATAATTTAATTCTAAATCAGTACCAAATACTTTATTATCTTGACTATCATTAATCATTGCCGTTACAGGATGAAAATGTTCCCAAGTATTAAAATAAACTCTTGGTTTATATGTTATATTACCAACTGTCTTTTCATACTTTGCATTTAAAAATAAAATTTTTGAATTTCTCGCATTATTTTGCCAAGAAGAACTTGTATCACCTTGCTTTCCTGATTCTCTAAATTCTTTAAACTCAGTATCTGTCATAGAAGCTGGAAGTTGCATATCAGACTTTGTATATGAAAGTTCACTTCCAAAAGTCGATTCATCTTCAAAAATATGACCATATTTTAAACTTGTTTGAATAGAAGATATATCATTATTCTTACGCCAGCTGTTATCATTTCTTGTTGTACTTGCATTTAAAGAAAGATAATTTGCATCATCAAGAGCTTGTGTAAATCTAAAATTTGATTGTCTACTACCATAAGTACCAACTCCAAATTTGATTCTATTTTCACTATCATCAAAAACTGATTTTGTAATAAGTTGAATTACCCCACCTGTACTATTTACAGCTTGAATAGAACCGGGACCCTTTTGTACTTCGATTGACTCAACATCTTGCATATCAATAAAATCAAATCTTGTAAAAGAATCAGGGTCTGTCATAGGAACACCATCTTTTATAATCATAATTTCACGTACACCATAACGTGCTTTTAACCCTGCCCCCCTAATTATTAATCTAGGGCTTGAACTATTTGTAGAACTTTCTACATTTACACCAGGAACTGTATTTATAGCTTCAGAAATATTTATAATATTTTTATCTTCAATTTCTCTTTTATCAACAACAGCAATACTTTCTGTAACCTCTTTTGTAGCTCTTTGTACTTTTGTTGCAGTAACTGACATCTTATCAATTTCTATAACATCATTTGCAGCTAATGTAGAACACAAAACAAGTGATGCAAAAATAGAAAATCTTAACTTCATTTCTTATCCTTAAATTTTTATAAGGATTTTAATCTACTTTTGTTAATTAATAATTAATTAATTGTTAATTTTGTGTTAACTTGAGAGAAAATTAAAGTAGCCATTTTTGACTACTTTAATTTTTATTTTTTTTCTATTTTTGCAGAATTTTTGTAAGTTTTTATTACTGTTACTTTTTCGTTTTCTTCAAATTCATTATTGTTCAAAGAAGAATCAATTTCCCAATAAGTACCTTTGAAAAAAACTTTTGAGTTTTTGATTTCACCAATTCCCCCCTCTTCTAAAAAATTATCAGTAATATTTTCATCAGAAGATAAGAACTTTTCTAAAACTTTTTTTCTTAAAAGCACAATAAATACCAAAGATATAATTGCAACAGCTCCTAATTGCCAAATACCATCAGAAAACTCATATCCCATACTTATTAGTGCAACAATTAAAAAACCTAAGCCAAACCATATTAAAATAAAAGAGGTAATAATAGCTTCAAGACCTATTAATACAACCCCTATTCCAAGTAATAAATATGGATCAATTATATCAAGAAGCATTGTTTGTACTTTCGTTACTTACACCTTTGAAAAATGCATCTCCTAAGACACTTGTGCTTCCAATCATTTGAGTTACATCATAAGGTAAAATCATTTTATCATTTGATTCGCTTTCCGCCAGTGCTTTAAATGCGGCAACTCTATCTTTTGCAAGTAAGAATTCTGCAGCTTTTGGAGTTTGTGCCATAGATTCATTGATAAGATTCATAGCCTCTTTTTGACCTGCTGCAATTTGTTCTTGTTCATATCTTTTTGCATCTGCCATTCTTTCAATTGCTTCAGCTTTTAATACTTCTTCTTGTTTATATGCTTCAGCACTTCTAATTACAGCTTCTTTATCAGCTCTTGCTTTTGTTTCAATAGCTCTTTTTTCTCTTTCTGCTTCCATTTGCATATTCATAGCTCTTTCAATCTCAGCAGGAACTGAAATATCAGAAATTTCTACTCTTGTAACTTTTATACCCCAGTTAGAAGCTGCACTACCAAGTTCAGTTTGAAGTTTTGCATTTAATGATTCTCTATTTGATAAAGTATCATCTAAATCCATTCCTCCAATTTCAGATCTTAAAGTTGTCATTGCTAAATTTGCAATTGCATTTTTAAAGTTAACTACATTATATGTAGCTTCTCTTGCATCATCAACTTTACAAAAAACAATCCCATCAATTGAAATATTTACATTATCTTTAGTAATAACTGATTGTTTCTCTATATCTACAAGCTGTTCTCTTGAAGTTAATATACTTCTAACAGAATCTACAATTGGAATAATTACATGAAATCCACCATGAAGTACAGTATTAAATTTTCCTAGTCTCTCAATTACAAATAAATCTGATTGGGGAACTATCCTTACACCTTTAGCAATAATAATTATCGCAAAAATAACAATTGCAATAGGCAATATCAGTGTTGTATCCATAAATATATCCTTTTTATAATTTATGAGATTATATCTAAACCTTGATTACAATATCGCTTCTAAATTATCTATTAGCAATAATATTTTTCAGATTTAAAATAAACTTATTTCCATTTGAACTTGGTTCAATCTTTATTCCAATTTTACTTTTATCGCAAAACTCTTTTACTATTTTTAAACCTAATCCAAAACCATTTTTTGAAGAATCTTCTTGAAAGTATTCATCAAAAATTATAAATAGATTTTTTGTATCTATCTCTTTTCCTGTGTTAAAAATTGTTAATACATTATCTTCAAATTTTATTTTTATAAAACCATTCTCTTTTATATTATACTTTAAAGCATTTGATATAAGGTTATCAACCATTTTCTCAAAGCCATTTATATCAGTAAGCAGTTGTATATTTTCAATTTCAACGTCTATTTTAATATCTCTTTTTATATCTTCAAATTTCTCTATACTTTTTAAAATCAGCTCTTTCAAATCAAAACTTGTAACATCAACACGATCTATCTCTTTTTTAATTTGATATTCCATATTCTCATAAAGTTTTAAAAGTTCATTGGATGCTAGTTTTATACGATTTAATCTTTTTAATTCTTTTTCATCTGTTAGTTTTTTTTCTAACATTTGAGTATTAAGTTTTATTGTAGATATTGGAATATTCAATTCATGTAGTGTTTCTTTTACTGTCTTTTGTAAATTTTCATCACTTTTAAAAAGTGGTTCAAAAATTGTTTTACTAAGCCCTAAATATAGAACAAGTCCAAAAACAAGTATTGCAATAGTAATAGGAACAAAAGTATCTTTATTAAACCCAAAAAGATTAGTTACATAATAATTTAAAAGTAAAGACAATAATAAAACAAAAACAATGATTATTGAATTTGTTATTATAAAATTCTTTTTTTTATAATTCAATTTTGTACCCAACACCTTTGATATTTTTTATTTTCTCTTTCCCAATAAGCTTTTTTAGATTATTAATATAAACTCGAATAGAACCTTCACTATACTCTTCAGAAAAATTCCATAACTTATCTATAATCATCTCTTTTGTAATTATAGTATCTTTTTTTTCTATAAAAAGCTCTAGTAAATCTATAATTTTATTTGCAATATACAAATCTTCGCCATTTTTTAGAACTCTTCTAGTTTCAGGATTAAAACTAAGTTCATCATTGACTTTTATTTCTGTAAATGACTTTCCACTTCTTTTCAATAAAGATTGTATCCGTAAAAGAAGTTCATCTAAGTCAACAGGCTTTTTTAAATAATCATCACAACCAGTTAAAAAACCCTTTGTTAACATATCTTTGTCTTTATAAGAAGTTAAATAAATAGTTGCAGTATCATCGTTTTTCTTTCTTAACTCTTTTAATAAATCTATTCCATTAATCAAAGGAACATTTATATCAAAAAGATACAAATCATAACTATTTTCATAACATAGCTCGATTACTCTTTCACCATTCTTTGCCGTTTGGACAATAAAACCTTCATCACTTAAAAAGTCTTCTAATGTTTCTAAAAAAAGCTCATCGTCTTCTAATACTAAAATTTTATACAATAATTCCCCTACTTCACACACTTTAAAAATATAATTATATTAATTTTATGGTTAAAAAGTTGTTTTATTAATTGTATAACTTTAGAGTTAATTTACAGTTAAATTAACTCTAATTATCTAATTAAAAACTTTCCCACTCATCAGGAACAGTTCTATCTTCATAAACTTCTTTTTTTGTCATTTTTATATTTTCTTTTTTAAGCTGTTTTTTTTCTATACTATTAGCAGGCTTTTTTATTTGTTCTTTTTTAGAAGAAACTAAATTATCACCTTTCCCTTTTGAATACTTAATATCATCTTTGCCAATAAATTCTTTTTCATCAACATTATTAACTATCTCTTTTGAAATATTTGACGTTTCCATTGCTATTTCATATGTATCATTTGCAGCACTTGCAATTTGTTGAGTTTGTTGATCTTGCGCTGTTACTGCATCGTTTATCTGTTCTATCCCTGATTTTTGTTCTCTTGATGCCATTTCAACGTCATTGATTAATTCAATTGTTTTATTGATATTTTCATTTAATGATTTATAACCATGAATCATTTTATCAGATATTTGTTTTCCTTCTGATGTCTTTAGATTTGCATTTTCTACTAAACTTTTAATCTCCTTAGCTGCTTCCGCACTTCTACTTGCAAGGTTTCTTACTTCTTGTGCTACAACTGCAAAACCTTTTCCAGCTTCACCTGCTGTTGCTGCTTCTACTGCTGCATTTAAAGAAAGAATATTTGTTTGGAATGCAATTTGGTCAATAACACCAATCGCATCATTAATAGCTGTAACTTGTTCATTTATTTCATCCATAGACTTTGTAGTTTGATTTGCTAGTCTATTTCCTTCTTCAACAGAAGATACAACACTATTAGCAAACTGAGCCATTTCTGTTACATTGTCTGTATTACTTATTATAGTACCCGTAATCTCTTCTAATGCGGCTGCTGTTTCTTCCAAAGAAGCTGCTGCTTCTGTAGAAGCACCATTTAAAACATTTACATTTTCTAAAAGTATATGAGAAGAAGAATCTAAAGTCACTCCAACTTTTTTATTTTCAACTAACATTGAGCTTATAGAATCTCCAAGACTATTTACTCCATTTGCTAAATCAAGAAGCTGATTTTTCACCTTTGAGTTATCTACTTTATTCATATAATTATAATTTGAATACTGTTCTAATATATCCAATACATTTTCAATGTTATTCTCCATTTGAGTTCCCATTGAATCTAATACTTTTTTTAACTCCATTAAAGCTGGATTATCAACATTTGCATGAATTCTTTGACATAAATCACCTTGTTCAAACTCTGATAAAACGGTAATCGTTTCATCGATAAACTGTCTATCTTCTTCAACTCCAGTTTTAGTAATAGCAATATTTTCATTTACTACTTTTGACATTTTTCCTAATTCGTCTTTTGAAGAATCATCTAATAAAGTTACATCACTTGCTTCTCTATTTAGATATTTAAAGAAATTTAATAAACCTTCTTGGAAATTATCCAACGGTTCTAAAATTGTCTTTTTAGCTATAAATATAGATATTAATAATAAAACTACTAAAGTTCCTACCGCCCATAAAATAATGCTAACTATGAAACTATCAATATCTTCATTGGTTCTTTCAATCATAATATTTACGTTGTCTTCAATCTCATCAACATATGCTCCTGTACCAATAATCCAATTCCATTCGTTAAACTTTTGAATATAAGAGAACTTAGGTTGAGGAGCATCTTTCCCTGGTTTTTTCCAAGAATATCTTACTAATCCATTTCCTTTTTTGTTACCAATATCAGTCATCTCTTTAAAAAAATGTACACCATTTATATCTTTTAAACTTGCTAAATTTTTACCATTTAAAGTTTTATCGAGTGGATGCATAACCATATTAGATTTACCATCTTGAATCCAAAAATAACCATCTTTCCCATACCGCATTTTTGAAATTGCAGTTAAAGCATCTTTTTGCATTGAAGAGGTAACATCATCAATATATGCACCTGTTCCAACAATCCAATTAAATGGCTTAAAAACTCTAACAATAGAAGATTTAAATACTGTTTTTTGTGTATTTGGTTTTAAAAAAGAGTATTCGATAAATGCTCTATCTTTACCTGATTCATTTAATTTATCAACACCTTGTTTTATAAATCCTAAAGAAGGATTATCTTTATAATTTTGACCATCTAACTCTTTTTTTATTGGATGCATAATAGTTGTATAATTAAAATCATTTATCCAAAAATATCCAGAGTCTCCATATCTTGTAGAAGATATTAAAAATTTAATTCTATTTTCTAACTCTTCTTTTGATAATAAATCTTTATTTTTTTCATACTCTTTATTAATAATTGAAAAAAGAAAATCAGATTGTTCCTGTATATAACTTTCTACTTCTAATTTTATTTTATCTTTTGCTGTTCTTGCATGATAAGCTTCAACCATTTTATATGCAAGAGAAACATAATTTTTAAGTTCTAACTCTTTATTTTTATATGCTTCGACCTTATAGGCTTCAATTTTTTCATTTGATGTCTTTTTCATTGAATAAATTGATTGAAAAGATAAGACAAATGAGATAATAGTAATTGCTAAAAAAACAATTAATTGTAATTTTACTTTTATCGATAAATTCTTCATAAAAATTTCCTTAAAATAATTTTAATTTATCCCATAGGATAAATTTATTTATCTTACATAAAGAAATATTAATTCTACTTTAAAGTAAATAACGTAATAGTAACATAAAAATAATCAATTAATTGTAATAAATATTATCTAAATTTCCCTATAAATCGGGACATTTCTTTTATATATTATTCTTTAAAAGAAATAATAAAGAACAAAATATAAGCTAATTTAAGAATAAAAAATCTAAAATATGTAGTAAAATAGATTAAATTTATATAAGGTAAAAGATTATGGCTAAAAAAATATTAATTATATTATTATTAATTATTACTGCTTTTTATGTTATTTCCCAAGAAAATATAAAAATTATTCTTTCAGGAATTGCTATTTTTTTAATTGGTATGCATTTTATGGAAGATGGATTTAAACTATTTTCAGGAGGAACTCTTGAAACCGTACTTGAAAAATTTACAAAAAACTTATATACATCAGTTTTCACAGGTTTTTTAACAACCTCTATAGTACAAAGTTCTTCTCTAATTTCAGTAATTGTCATATCTTTTTTATCAGTTGAACTAATATCCTTAACTCAAGGTATGGCAATAGTTTTTGGAGCAAACCTTGGAAGTACAACTACAGCGTGGATTGTATCTGCTTTAGGGTTAAAAATTAAGATTTCTGTATATGCAATGCCTATGATAATATTTGGTGTAATATTTAGGTTTTCTAAAAATAATACTTATGTAGGATTAGGAAATATATTACTTGGACTTGGATTTATTTTTTTAGGTATCTCATATATGAAAGAAGGCTTTGACACATTAAGAAGCGCAATAGACCTTGCTTCATATTCAATTGGTGGAGTTCCAGGGATATTACTTTATATATTAATTGGAGCAATTGCAACAGTAGTAATCCAATCAAGTAGTGCAACTATGGCTATTATAATCACTGCACTAGCGGGAGGTAATATATTATATGTTGATGCCTTAGCCTTAGCAATTGGAGCAAATGTAGGAACAACAGTTACAGCAGTCATAGGTTCTCTTTCTTCAAATCAAAATGGTAAAAGGCTCGCCTTTGGACATTTTGTATTCAATATTATTACAGGGTTAATTGCAGTATTATTAATATATGTTCTTCAAGATTTAGTAGATGTATTAGCTCCATACTTTGGAATTAGAGATGATAATTATACTATGAAACTAGCATTATTCCATACAATATTTAACCTTTTAGGAATTGTTATACTTTTCCCATTTATAGGATTGATTGTAAAAATGTCTAAAAAATTCATTACAACTAAGATAAAAAAAGCATCAAAACCTAAGTATTTAGACAAAGCAAATATAAAAATTCCATACAATGCAATGGTATCAATTCAAAAAGAAATTATACATCTTTATGATAATGCACAAAAAGCTATTCTTCATGCACTTTCTATTCATACAAGTGAATTAAAGACAAGTAAAGATATTAAAAAAATAATTTCTAAACCTGTTACAAAGATTGATACAGATTTAAATGATATTTATCAGAATGATTTGAAAAATTTATATAGTGAGATTATTGAATTTACACTAATCTCACAACAAAATATGAATATTGAACAAACTAAATATATATCACAATTAAAAATAGCTTCAAATATTATTGTTAAAATATTAAAAGATACACGTGATATACAAAAAAATATGGATTTTTATTTAGAGAGTAAAAATGAAGCAATTAAAAATGAATATCTTTTAATAAAAGAAGAACTTACAACCTTTATATTTGAAATTAACCAATTAAAAGACATAGAACATGATGAGATTGAAATTTCAACATTAATACAAGTTGATAAAGATAGATTACAAAACTTAGATATAATAAATAGTGGTAGAATTGATGAATTAATTAGAAAAGAAAAAATTACTTCAAAAATGGCTACATCGTTGATTAATGACTCAGCAAATGCATATAATATATGTAAAAATCTTTTAAGAATAGGTAACATTTTATTTATTAGAGATGAAAAACTTAGACTACTAGGAGAAGTTGATGAAGTTAAATAAACTAATTACAAGTTTTGAGAACTTTTTTTCTTTAGGAAAAAAAGAAAGAAAAAAAAATGGTAATGAAATTGATGAATTAATGGAAAAACTATTTGAAAAAAGAAAAAGTTTTCAAAAAAAATTCAAATATGCAAAAGAAAAAGATAAAAAAGAGTATGAAAAAAAATTAAAAGCAGTAAGAAAACTTATCAAAAAAGCTAAAAAGAATTTATACTAGTTAAAAACTATTTAAACTCTTTATAGTTTTGACGTAAAGCCTCATAAGCTATTATTGATACAGAGTTTGCAATATTTAAACTTCTAGCATCATTTGTCATAGGAATTGTTATACAACCCTTTTCATTTTTAGCTAATAAATCTTCTGGAAGTCCAGCATCTTCCCTTCCAAAATATAAAAAATCCCCTACTTCATATTGGGCATCAAAATATACTTGTTCTGTTTTTGTTGTAGCAAAAAAATGTCTGTTTGAAAAAGGATTTTTTGACCAGAAATCTTCAATATTTTCATATTCTCTAACATCTAAGTCATACCAATAATCAAGTCCTGCACGTTTAACTTCTTTTTCTGTAATTTCACCAAAACCATAAGGCTTTATAAGATGAAGAGTACAATTCATAGCAAAAGCTAATCTACCTATTGTTCCAACATTTCCTGGGATTCTTGGTTCTAATAAAACTATATTAAACATATTATAAAATTACTGTTTTATTATCATATACAAATACTTTATCATCTAAAAGTAATTGTAAAGCATTTGAAAGTACAACTTTTTCTACGTTTCGCCCTGATCTTCTCATATCTTGCCAAGTAAAACTATGATCAACTCTAACAACACCTTGATCAATAATTGGACCTTCATCTAAATCATTTGTAACATAGTGAGCAGTAGCTCCAATAATTTTTACACCCCTATGATGTGCCTGTTTATATGGATTTGCTCCAATAAATGATGGTAAAAATGAATGATGAATATTTAATACTTTTTGAGGATAGGTTTCTACAAATTTAGGAGTTAAAATTCTCATATATTTTGCTAATACAATTAATTCTGGTTCATACTCATTGATTTGTTCAATAATAAGATTTTCATGAGCTTCACGTTCCATATCATCAGCACTAATACAATGAAATGGAATATTAAAACTCTCTACTAAATCTCTCAAATAATCATGATTTGCAATAACAGCTTTGATATTTGCATTTAATTCACCATCAATATATCTAATTAATAAATCACCTAAAACATGAGACTCTTTAGTTGCTAATATTACAATATCTTTTTTTGCTTTTGGTGTTAATTTAATAGTTGAATCAGCAGGTAAAACTTCTGTAAGTTCTTTTAAAAGTATATTACTATTTACTTCTCCAGAAATAACAGTTCTCATAAAAAACTTATTAGATTCTTTTTCAACATATTCTGCATTTTTTTCAATATTTAAGTTATTTGCAAAAAGTACTTTTGAGATATTATAAACAAGTCCTTTTGCATCGATTGTATCAATTAGAAGTATATATTCTTTCATTTTAGCTTTTAATCCTAGGTATTATTTCATTTAAGGATGAAATAATACCATTAATTAGATTTAAATCATTTTAGATAACTGCTCTTTATAAGCTTCAATATCAAAATCTTTTTTTCTAGCTACTCCAGAATCAACTGCAGCTTGAGCAACTGCACTTGAAACTTCTACAATAAGTCTCTTGTCAAAAGCAGTAGGAATAATATATTTTTTAGAATATGATAAATCTCCAAAAATATCTTTTACATTTTGAGGAACAGGCTTTTTAGCTAATTCAGCAATTGCATATGCTGCTGCTTTTTTCATTTGCATATTGATTTTTTTAGCTTGTACATCTAGTGCACCTCTAAAAATAAATGGGAAACCAATTACATTATTTACTTGATTAGGGAAATCACTTCTTCCTGTACCAACAATAGCTTTATCTCTAATAGCTAGGATTTCCTCAGGGAAAAGCTCTGGTGTAGGGTTTGATAATGCAAATACAATTGGTTCATTTGCCATAACAGCAATATGTTTTTGAGTAAATGTTCCAGGTCTTGAAAGTCCTAATACAACATCAGCATCTCTAAAGGCATCTAATTTAGTCATAGCTTCAGGAATAGAAAACTCTTTTTTAAATTTATTTAAGTCATCTCTCTGGTCATGAATAACACCTTTTGAGTCACACATAATAATATTTTTAACTCCAACAGATTTATACATTCTTGAACAAGAAATAGCAGCAGCTCCAGCACCAACAACTACAACTTTTAAATCTTCTAAATTTTTCTTAATAATATCACAAGCATTGATAAGTCCTGCAGTTGTAATAATAGCCGTCCCATGTTGGTCATCATGCATAACAGGAATATCTAACTCTTCAATAAGTCTTCTCTCTATTTCAAAACAAGCAGGAGAACCAATATCTTCTAAGTTGATTCCTCCAAAAGTAGGTGCAATTGCTTTACAAACATCTATAAATCTTCCAGCATCTTCTTCATCAATTTCAATATCAAAAGAATCAATAGCAGAGAACTTTTTAAATAGTACAGATTTACCTTCCATAACTGGTTTGGCAGCTAACGCTCCAATGTTTCCTAAACCAAGTACAGCTGTACCATTTGTAATAACTGCTACAAGATTTCTTTTTGCAGTATATTTAAATGCATTTTCTGGATTTTCTTCAATTTCTAAACAAGGATGTGCAACACCTGGTGTATATGCAAGAGATAAATCTCTTTGTGTATTTAATTCTGTAGTTGTTTGAATTCCTAATTTTCCTGGTGTAGGAAATTCATGATAATTTAATGCTTCTTCTTTTGTTACCGTTGTACTCATTTACTAACCTTCTTTCACTCAAAATTTGTGAAATTGTAACTAATCGAAACTTAAAAAAAGAAAAAAAATGATAATTAGAGCTTATAATGTTTAAATTAAGTTTAAGATACATAATTTTTACATGAGATTTACATAACTTTTACATAATTACTATAACACCGATATTAGACCAGCAAAACGACCACAATTTTTGTCCTTTCTAAATGAAAAATAAGGCTCATTTGAGCATTTTGTACATGTATTATAAATACTTATATTTGAAATTCCTTGTTCATTTAAAAGCATTTTATTTATACCTTGTAAATCAATTAATCTTCCATCAACAAACTCTTCTCCAAAAGACTCTTTTACTATATTTGCTAATTCTAAATTAACTTCATAACAACACTTTTGAATAGAAGGGCCAAGTATTACTTCTATATCTTTTACATTACAATCAAACTCTTCTATCATCTTTTGTACTGTAATTTCTGCTATTCTTTGAAAAGTTGAATTTCTACCTGCATGAACTGCTGCAACAACACCTTTTATCTTATCCATATATAAAATTGGAATACAATCTGCAACCATAACCATAAGAGTTAGATTTTTTTCATTTGTAATAATTCCATCACAACTATCTATTAATCTAGGCGAATCTTTTGTTATTATTTCTACATTATTACCATGGACTTGATTCATATAAATTAAGTTTTCTAAATCAAAATTATATTTTGTAGCTAATTCTTTTCTATTTTTATCTACATTTTCTTTTGTATCTGGTACATGATATGCAAGATTGCCATCTGTTGTTGTTGTAAAAGTATAAAACATTTTTTTCATAATTAATCCAATTGCTTGATAAACTATTTTACTATTTAAAGATTAAACTTGCATATTTTATTGAAGAAATTCAATTGTCTACATATTAATTACATAACTTGTACATCATTTATACATAATCAATTAATAAGTCTAATTTTTACTAATTTAGTCCTAAAAAGTCACTTTTAGTTCATTTTACTACCTTAGTATTTTTATACATGACTTAAGGAGTTAATGATGACAATGTGGAAAAAAATGCCTCTATGGCAAAAAATTCTTGGAGCTTTAGTTCTAGGATTACTTACGGGAATTGTTTTTGGAGAAAGTGCACAAGTACTAAAACCAATAGGTAGTTTATTTATCAATCTAATCAAGATGTTAATTATGCCATTAGTATTTGTAACACTTGTAACAGGTATTATTTCAATGGAAGATTTAACAAAAATGAAAAGAATTGGATTAAAGACATTTGGTATTTATTTAATAACCACTGCTATTGCCATAACAATTGGTCTAGTTGTTGGTGCAGTTTTAGAGCCAGGAGTAGGAGTTTCACTTGAAACAAATAATGTAATTACAGCAAAAGAATCTCCATCTTTGATAAATACATTATTAAATATAGTTACTAAAAATCCTTTTGCAAGTTTTTCTCAAGGAAATGTACTACAAGTAATTTTCTTTGCCATTATATTAGGTGTTTCAATAAACTTAACAGGAGAAAAAGGTGAACCTGCAAAGAAATTCTTTATCTCAATTTCTGAAGCAATGTACAAAATGACTGAAATTGTGATGTCTTATGCACCATTTGGGGTATTTGGTTTAATGGCATGGGTTTCAGCATCATATGGTTCTGATGTACTATTAAGTTTAGGACAAGTTATATTTGGAGTATATTTAGCTGCAATTATTCATATATTGATTACTTTTGCAGGGGGTATAAGCTTAATTGGGAAACTAAATCCTCTTAAATTTTTTAAGGGAATTATTACAGCACAAACTGTTGCTTTTACTAGTACAAGTAGTTCAGGAACATTACCTATTACAACACAAAATACAACAAAAAACTTAGGGGTTTCAAAACCTATTGCAAGTTTTGTATTACCACTTGGAGCTACAATTAATATGGATGGTACAGCACTTTATCAAGGTGTTTGTGCAATGTTCGTTGCTCAAGCATTTGGTATATCTTTAGGAATGGACCAATTTATGATGATTATCTTAACTTCTACCCTTGCATCAATCGGTACAGCAGGAGTACCTGGAGCTGGATTAATCATGCTAACTCTAGTTTTAACATCTGTTGGATTACCTATTGAAGGAGTTGCACTTATCGCTGGTATTGATAGAATTTTAGATATGGCAAGAACTACAGTAAATGTAACTGGTGATGCTATGACTTCATTACTAATTGCAAAAAGTGAAGATGAATTTAATGAAAATATTTACAATGGAAAAGAAAAATATGAAGAAGTAGCTATTTAAAATAGCCTTTTTTAATTACTATAAAGAGGTATTGTCTCTTTATAGTAAGTATTTTTATCTATTTTTCCATACCCATCTTTTTTTCTGATTGCATAATATTTAAAATCACTTCATCTGTCTTTTTCATACCTTGTTGAGATAATATACCAATATTTTTTATTGTTTTTTCAACATCTGAAGAAATAATACCTTCTCCCTCATGTAAATATTTATTATTTAAAGCAAGCATAGAAGAATCAAATGCAGCATAAATACCAGTTGCAATTTTTGTAGCACAAGAAGCCTTTGCCCCATCACAAATTACTCCTGAAACATTTCCTAGACTATTGGTTATTGAATTTGCAACTGTTTCATAATCTGCATTTTCTAAAAATGATATAGCACCACTTACCGCACTTGCAGCACACATTACTCCACAAAAAGCTGAAAGTCTTCCAACATTTGTCTTTAAATGAATAGTTGTTAAATGTGAAAATATTAATCCTCTGATTAATTCTTCTTTTGAAAGTTTTTTTTCTTGGCAATATTTAATAACTGGTAAAGAAGCTGTCATACCTTGGTTTCCACTACCACTTGTAGTCATTACAGGTAAAGAACATCCACTCATTCTTGCATCACTTCCAGCAGAAGTAAAAGACACGCATTTGTTTCTAATATCTTTCCCATACAATCCTTCATTCATATTTTTTTGAATTAAACTACCAATATTTACCCCAAATTCTTCATTTAACCCAGCATTTGCAATATTTGAATTCATATTTATAACTTGATTAAATATCTGTTCTACTTCTTTAATATCTATCTTTTTTGCTAGACTATATATTGATTCTATGCTTAAAATAGATCTATCTTCATTAGTAGTTTTAAAATCAAAATCATTACATATTTGATCAATCAAAACTTCTGAATTTCTTTCAATTCTTGTTATATTTGTATGAAAGTGTTTTATTTCAACTAAGGAACTCTCTTTTTCATAGAAAGCCTCAACTCTTATATAAAGTTTTACATCTGTATTATCATGAATTACATTAATTTGACTATTCTCTAAATACTCACGTGCTTTATTTATATCACCCTCTTTTAAAGAACTTATAACCATTAATTCTTTATTACAATCTCCAGCACTAACTCCTAAAGCAATAGCTGATTCTATTCCTACCATTCCGCCACTATTTGGAATAGTTACTGATTTAACATTTTTTATCATATTACCAGAGACATAAATATCAATTTTTTGAGGTAATACTCCTAAAATCTCCTTTGCCTTTGCACTTACATAAGCTATAGCTATTGGTTCTGTACAACCAAGTGCTGGTACAATTTCTTCTTTTAATATATTTAATATCTTTTCATTTTCCATAATAATTCCTTTTTTCAAAGTCTAAATTTAAGAATTATTGTATTACTATAAGTTAAGCCATGTCAAATAATGCATAATTATTGATTATATAAAGGATAGTTATATGGATTCAAATCTCCTAAAAGTTTTTGTAGCTGTTGCAGAAAAAAAGAGTATTAGTTTAGGCGCAAAAAAACTAAAAGTTACGCAAACAAATGTTAGCCTTAGAATAAAACAATTAGAAAAAAACTTAGGCTTTGAATTATTTCATAGAGTACCAAAAGGTGTTCTACTTACAAAAGAAGGAGAAAAACTTTTACCTTTAGCCCTTGAAATAGTAGGAAAAATAAAAGAAGCACAAAATCAAATACGAAATATTAAAAAACAAAACTCTCTTATAATAGCTTCAACATATTCAAATACAAAAATGAGGCTTATCCCTTTTTTAAAAAAATTAAATAATGATTATCCAAATACCAAACTTGAATTAGTTACAAATAATACAATTGTAATTAAACAATTACTCTTAGAATATAAAGTCGATGTAGCTTTTATAAATAATGAACCAAAACATGAAGAAATTGCTTTATTAAAAAGATTTGAAAATGAACTATTATATGTTGAGTCAAAAAGAAAAAACTCTAATAAGACAATAATAGGACATGAAGATGTTTGTGCCTTTTTTAATGGTTTAAAAAAATATTATGAATACTTAGAAATCCATGATTATGAAATCTTAGAACTAGCAAATTTTGAAGTTATATTAGCTTGTGTGGAATTAGGAATGGGAAGTACTTTATTACCTAAGTCCATTGTTAAGAAATATGGATATTTAAGCAAAGTAAAAACTACTAAAATAGATAAAAGTATTGTTGATATCCCAACTTGCTTAGTATGTAGGAAAGATAATCTACCTCAAATAAGTAACTATTTAAAAAAGATTTCTTTAGAAGAATAATACTTTAATTCTCTCTTATTGAAATTTGGCTAAAATCGCCTCTTTAAAGGATAAAAATGTCAGAGAAAAAAGAAACTTTTGTAATATTTGGAAATCCAGTAGCTCACTCAAAATCACCACAAATGCACAATGCAGGTTTTGAAAATATTGATTATGATGGAGTATATAAAAAACATCATTTAGAAGATGGAAATACAATAAAAGAGGTATTTTTAGAAAACAATTATGAAGGTGCGAATATCACTGTACCACATAAAGAGTTTGCCTATGAAAATGCAGATGAAGTAAGAGGTCTTGCAAATGAAATAAAAGCTGTAAATACATATATAAATGAAGATGGAAAAGTTATAGCATATAATACAGATGCCCCTGGTTTTTTATATGCAATAGAAAGTTTTGGCGAGATAAAAAAAGTACTATTATTAGGTGCAGGTGGTACTGCAAAAGCTATTTCACTTGCTTTGCAACAAAGTGATATAGATGTTACTGTTTTAAATAGAAGCGAAGGAAAATTATCTTTTTTTAAAGAGCATAATATAAAATCTTCAACTTGGGAGAATTTTGTTCCAGAAGAGTATGATTTAATTGTAAATTCTACAAGTGCAGGATTAAAAGATGAATATCTTCCTTGTCCTGAAGAAATATTAAATCAAGTTTTAAAAACTGCATGCTGTGCTTTTGATTGCGTATATGGAAAGATAACTCCATTTTTAGCAAAAGCCAAAGAAAATGGTTTAAAAATAAAAGACGGCGAAGATATGCTTCTTTATCAAGGTGTTCTAGCTTTTGAATATTTTACTAAAGCAAATACTGATGAAAGCACAATTGAAGTAATGAGAAAGGCATTAAAAGATAATTAATTTATCTTTTTGCCTATCATACTTAAAATTTATCTACTATTTAAATACACTTTCTACTTAATAATATTATAAAAAACTCATATAAGAAATAATTATATTCTAAAGACAAAATTTAATAACTATTCTTAACTTAAACTTAAGGTAAAATGATTAATATTTACGTAACGCTTTTTTAAGAAGCAAATATCTAGGGAAAAGTAGGAGGGGAAGAATGAAAAAGATAGCAGCAATGTTATTTTGTCTATGCAGTTTAAGTTATGCCGTAGAGTATGACCCATTACAAGGACAAATGTTATCACTATCATGTGCATCATGTCATGGTACGGATGGGAAGTCTATTGCCGTAACACCTTATATTGCAGGCATGGGGAAAAATACTATGTATAGTATTTTGTTAGGATACAAAAATGGTCAAAGAAAAGGAACTATGATGCAAAAGCACGTTAAAGGCTTTAGTGATGCAGAATTAGAACAAATTTCATATTACTTTTCAAAAATTGAAAGATAAGAGGATAGTATTATGATGAATAGAAGAAATTTTAATAAATTACTTGTAAGTTCAGTTGCACTTTCTTTTACTGCATGTAGTAGTCTAACTAGTGTTTCTTTACCAAAAGATAAAAAAAGAGTTGTTGTCGTTGGTGGTGGCTTTGGAGGAGCTACTGCGGCTAAGTACCTTAAAAAGTTTAGTCCTGAGACAGAAGTAATTTTAATAGAACAAAATGAAAATTATTACACATGTCCATTTGGAAATACTGTAATTGCAGGGATGAATGATATTGAATATATCAAACATGATTACAAAACTTTAGAAAGTAAATATAAAGTTCAAGTAATTCATGAAAAAGTAGCAAAAGTAGATGGAGTTGCACATACTGTTATTTTAGAAAATGGTGATGTAATTCCTTTCCATAAAGCAATTGTTTCTCCAGGAATTGATTTTAAATATGAGAAGGGTTATGTAGAAGGTTCAGAAATGTATTCACCACATGCATACAAAGCAGGACCACAAACAACTCTTTTAAGAGAACAACTTGAAGGAATGAAAGACGGAGGAACATATGTAATGGTTTCACCGCCAAATCCTTTTAGATGTCCTCCTGGACCATATGAGAGAATCTCTTTAGTAGCTCATTATCTTAAAAACAATAAGCCAAACTCTAAAATCATCATTTTAGATCAAAAAGCTAAATTTTCTAAACAAGGTTTATTCCAAGAAGGTTGGGAAAAACTTTATGGTGATATGATTGAATGGAGAAGTGTAGAATTTGGTGGAAAAGTAGAAAAAGTTGATCCAATGAAAAAAGAAATTACTACTGAAGATGAAGTTGTAAAAGCAGATGTGCTTAATTATATTCCTTCTCAAAAAGCTGGAAAACTAGCATTTGATTCTGGTCTTACAAAAGGAGATTGGTGTCCTGTTAATACAAAAACATTTGAATCAAGAATAGTAAAAGATGTTTATGTAATTGGGGATGCATCTATTGCTTCAAAAATGCCAAAATCTGGATTTTCGGCAAACTCACAAGCAAAAATAGCTGCACTTCAAATTACAAGAAAATTAAGAAATAAACCAATTGTAAATCCTCCTAAACTTGCAAACACTTGTTATAGTTTAGTTGCTCCAAATTATGGGATTTCAGTTGCTGCTGTTTATGAGGCTCACGAAGATAAAATTATCAAAGTTCCTGGAGCAGGAGGACTTAGTCCTATGAATGCTAGTGAAGGATTTAGAGCAACAGAAGCAGAATATGCGGTAGGATGGTATAAAAACCAAACAGCTGATATGTTCTCTTAAAAAATCAAGATACTCTATTTAGAGTATCTTGTCATCATCCAAATAAAATATTAAATTTTCTTATTTATAAAAATAAATCCATTCACATGGTATAATCAATAAAATACTTGTAGGATATAAAATGTTTGCGATATACAGAAATGGTAGTGTTGGATTTAGAAATACAATTGATAACTTATATGAAATAAAAAAAACAGATGCTCCAGATAAAGTGGAAATGAAACCAAATGATGATACTTTATTTCAAGAATTTTTAACTTCAAATGATAAAAAAAACTCTTCAAAAGAAAAAGAAGCTATAAATGCATATAAAAAAATCGCACATATTGACACTTCTGAACAAGTATATCATGTAAAAGATATCATGACTAAAAATTGTATTTGTATAAAAACAACAAATACTTTGATTGAAGCCTATGATAGATTAAAAGATTATCAAATAAGTCAAATTCCCGTAATCGATGAAAATCAAAGAATCATGTCACTCATAAATAAAAGATTTATATTAAATCTTATAATAGAAGATATAGACAATGCAAGAACTATTTTAGACAAAAAAATAGAAGAGGTATATTTACCAGAGCTTATCACAACTGACCCTATAACAGATATAAGAAGAGTAGCAAAAGTAATAGTGGATTTTAAATTAAGTGCAATTCCTGTTGTAACACAAAAAGATATTTTAATAGGAATTGTTTCAAAAACTGATATATTAAAAGCTGTTGCTAAATTACCTAATTTCCAATTATGGTCGTAAAGGCTAAAAATAATATATTATTTACTTCATCTATTTTATAGTAACAATTTAGTAGTATATCAAAAATATTTTACGTGTAAATAAGTATATAAGGACAATTAATTGAAAAAAAGAAATCATATTAAAAAAATATCAAACTACGCAATGGTAGGTGGACTAGGAGCTATTTTAGTAACTGGACTAGTTGGATGTGAAGATAAATCAGCTAACCAACAAAGCCAAGGTCAAAATGATGCTTTTTCTAATGCAAGCCAAAAACAAGGTGCCTTTGTAATTATTGAAGAATCTGCTGATGGAAGATATGTAATTGCAGATGAATTTCCAGCTTCTAAAACAACTATCGTTTTGAGAAAACCTGATGGTTCAGAAAGAATCCTTTCACAAGCTGAAATTGATGCTCTTGTAAAAGCTGAAGAAGTAAAAATTGACAATGGTACTTCTGCTTTAACAAACCCAGAAATGTCAAATGGTGGATTAGGATTAGGTGGAGTACTTATGTCTTCAATTGCTGGTGCACTGATTGGTTCATGGTTAGGAAATAAACTATTCAACAACCAAAACTACCAAAATCAAAGAAAAGCACAATACAAGTCACCACAAACATATAGTAGATCTCAAAGTTCATTTTCTAAAGCAAAAAGTTCGGCAAATAAATCAAGTGCATCTAAAAAAAGTGGATTTTTTGGAAATAAATCATCTTCTAGTTCTAAATCTAGATCATTTTTTGGTGGTTAATAGTGGAACTAAAAACTCTAGAACCATTAACAAATGAATATTTAGAATCAATAGGATTCTCATGGCATACAGATAGTGATGAAACATCATATATTTCAAATCAAGTTGTACAAATTAGTGAAGAAGAAGCTAATGCCTATTATGAAGCAGCAAATGAATTATATGAAATGTTTTGCGAAGCTGGTGAACATATAATTGAGAACAACTTATTTCATGAAATAAATATCCCTTTTAATTTAGTAGAGACTATTAAAAACTCTTGGGAAGAGGATGTTCATTGGCATTTATACTCAAGATTTGATTTAGCTGGAGGAATTGATGGAGTGCCGATTAAATTAATCGAATTCAATGCAGATACTCCAACTTCACTTTTTGAAACAGCAATTGTACAGTGGGCAATGTTAAAGAAAAATGGTTTAAATGAAGCTAGTCAATTTAATAATCTTTATGATGCATTAAAAGACAATTTTAAAAGAATTATAACTTTAGATTCAGATATAGAAAAATTTGATGAATACTATCAAAAACTTGGATGGAAAATACTATTTTCATCAATTCAAGGTAGTTCTGAAGATGAAAATACAACTAAACTTTTACAACATATAGCAAATGAAGCAGGCTTTAATACTGACTTTGAATATATTGATCAAGTAAACTTTAGTGATGAAGGTATTTTTAAAGCAGATGAAGGTTTTGAATTTTGGTTTAAACTTATTCCGTGGGAAGATATTGCAATTGATGAAAATGAATTAGCAGTTTATTTAAATGAAATTATTGCAAACAAGAAAGCAATTATTTTTAATCCTGCATATACTTTAATGTTTCAATCAAAAGGTTTTATGAAAATATTATGGGATTTATATCCAAATCATCCCCTACTTTTAGAAACATCATTTGAGCCATTAGAAAATACTAAACAAGTAGAAAAAAGATGTTTTGGTAGAGAAGGGGCAAATATTGCTATTGTAAATGCAGATAATTCTCTAGATGTTAAAACAGATGGTGAATATGAAGGTCATAAAGCAATCTATCAAGAATATATAGAATTTCCTAAAGATGAAGAAGGAAACTATTATCAAGCTGGTGTATTTTACGCTTATGAAGCTTGTGGTCTTGGATTTAGAAAAGGTGGAAAGATTTTAGATAATATGTCTAAATTTGTAGGACACATCGTAAAATAGGTTTTAAAAGCCTATTTTACATCAAAATCAAAAGAGTCACTTGGCTCAATATATCTGTACTTTAATTCAATTTTATTTTTTTTAATATACTCTTTTGTAGAATGAGAAATATGCATTAGATATCCATTTTTGACTTTTAAATCATCTAAAATTTCACTTGCTTGTAAATAATTTAAATGATTGCCTTTAGTTTTTCTTTCATCATAACAGGCATCAATAAAAGCAAAATCAATATCTTGATTCTTTAAAAACTCTAAACTATCTTTTTCTAAACCAAAACAATCTGTTAAATAAACCATTGTTTTAGTTTTATACTCAATACAGTACCCCAGAGTATTTTTAGAATGTTTTAAAGGAATAGCCCTTATAGAAAAATCACTAAAATCCAATTTTTTAAAAGCTTCAATTTGATTATAAGTTATAGAATGATTGTATTTAAATAAGTCTGAAAAACCCATATCATCTTTTGGATGATAACAATCTATTTTATCAGTTGAGTGTCTAAGCCGTAAAAGTCCTAAACAATGGTCAGCATGAAAATGAGTTAAAAAGATTGCTTTAATTTTTTTGCCATCAAAAATATTAGATATATTTTCAACTCCTGCATCAAGTAAAATAACACCATCTTCAAACTCTAAATAAGCATTTGTAGAAAGATTTTTTATACTTTTTCCTCTATACTCTTTACAAATAGAACAAGAACAATTATGTACAGGTATACCTGCACTATCGGCACTTCCCAAAAATCTCAATTTCATTTTCTAATCCAAATATACTAAAATTTAAAAGTATTAAGTAAACAATAATGGTCACTAAAATCTTTTAACATAATTTTACTCTCAATATTTAGTTTTAAATCACTTTTATAAAAAATATAATCTAAAATCACTTTTTCTTGATGAGTAAAGTCTTTATTTATATCTTCAAAACCATTTTCTTTTATTATATTTATTTCATTATATAAAGGCAAGGCATTTAAATCACCACAGAAAAATGCAATGTCATATTTATACTTATCTATCTCTTTAAGTATAGTTTTAATCTGAAAAACTCTACTTGTACTACTTAAATGACACAAATGAGTATTTATAAGTAAAGCTTTCTTATCTTCAAATTCAAACTCAACAAGTTGACAAGCACGCTCTTCCTCTTGGGTTTTTTTAAAATATATTTCATCTAAAAGTTTCATTTTATATTTTGAAAGAATAGTTAAGTTTGAGCTAGATAACTTATTATTTCTTAGTTTTACTCTAGTAGGCGTAGTTATATAGTTATAATCAAGTTCTACATTTATAAACTTACTACTTGAAAAAGTAGAAGAACAATAGTCTTCTTGAAAACAGATAATATCAAACTGATTTTTTCTTAAATTATTTGGAATTTCTTCTATTCTTTTAGGAAATTCCCCATCATTTTTCCATAAATTATAAGTTGCAACTTTTAAGTTACTCATTTTCTATACTTTTCAATAACTCTAGAAATTTTTTTGATGTAATTTCTAACTTCTCACTATTATCAAACTCTATTAAATTTTTTGATTCGATTTTTTGATAACTTCTATTTAATCTTTTTTCAATCTCTTCTTTACTTTCTCTGCCTCTATTTTCTAGTCTTCTTCTCAAATTTTCTTTTGAAACAGATATATTAATAGTATATACATTATCATATGAGTTTTCAAAATCCTTTACTTTTGACCTTGATATAGAGATTATATTTATACCATTTTTAATAGATTTCTTTGCAATACCATAATAGTTTCCATGAGCATTCCATGTAGAGATAAAAAAACTATTATGTTTTAATATCTCAAAAGCATATTCATCTAAATAAAAGTTATCTTCACTCTTACAAGGTTTTCTTGTAATATACCTATTTATAAAGTTAAAACTACCATCTAAAGATTTTCGAACTTCTTTTAAAAGAGTGTCTTTCCCTACTCCACTAGGACCAACAATTAAGACAATTTTAGTATTCATATTCTCTACTTCTTTTAATATTTATAAATAAATTCTCTGATATCTTTCAAGTCATCAATTCTACTAGCAATTTCATCATGGGACCAATCCCACCAAGCTATCTCTTCAAGCCTATTAATTATATCTTTAGTAAATCTATACTTCATTATCTTTGAACTTACTCCTGCAACTATAGCATAGGAAGGTACATCTTTGGTTACAACTGCATTCGCGCCAATTATTGCACCATTGCCAACCTTTATACCAGGCATAATTACAGCCCCATGCCCTATCCAAGTATCATGACCAATTTTTACTTGTTGAGTTTTTCTATAATTAAAAAAAGCTTTGTCATCTTCACCAAAACCATACATTTCCCGTCTATACAACAAATGATGTTGACAAGGCATTTCATAAGGATGAAAACCTGGGTTTATTCTAACTTGAGCTGCAATATTTGAGAATTTTCCTATTATAGTATTTGCTATTTGAGTATATTCACTAACATAAGAATAATCATCAATAATTGTATCACTAATATTTGCAAAATCTCTTACTTCTGTATACTTTCCAAATGAACTATTTTGAATAATTGCATTTGGAAAAATATAAGGCTTAAGTCCTAATTTTACTTTTTTTTCAGAATTATAACTTTCTATTTTTGTCATTATATCTTACCTCTAAATGTAAAATACTTCTATATATAGTTACCATATTTAGCTCCTTATTAAAGTTTAAATCCTCTGATTGCATTATAAATTGACTCTCCATCTTTTAAAGTTAAAACAACTTTTGGAAGATTAGTATCATCAATTACTATAATATCTGCTCTTTTATCTTTTTTGATTACACCTCTATCATCAAGATTTGCATAACTTGCAGGAGTACTTGTAATCATAGAAAATCCTTGTGCCAAATCTAAATTTGCATCTTCTTTCATTCTATAAACTGCTTGAAGCATAGAAGTTGGGTGGTAATCAGAACATAAATATTTACATACATTTTCGCGTACAAGTTCAATTGCTGCAATATTCCCACCTTGACTTCCACCTCTTACAATATTTGGAGCACCCATACCAGTTGCAATTCCTTTGCTAACTGCATATTTTGCAACATCTAAATCTAAAGGAAATTCAGAAATTTGAACACCTAAATTTAAAAGTCCATCAAGTTTTTCAATACAATCATCATCATGACTTAAAAGTGTTATATTATTACTTTTTGCAAAAGTGATTAAATCATTAATTTTCTTTTCATCTTTATTCATTTTCTTTTCAACTACACTGTTAAGTTCTTCATCATTTAAACCATAATATGTTCCATAATATTTTTTAAAAGACTCTAAAGATTTAAACTGACCTTGTCCTGGGCTATGATCCATTAAAGAAAGCATTTTGACCATACCCTTAGATATAATATTTTTTATTGGTTCAACTGCTTCTCCCGCGCTTAACTCAAATCTTGCATGAACAAAGTTATCAACACCTAAATGTTTTTTATTAGCTTCATAAATTTCTTCAATTTGATGTTTTGCTAATTCAATACTTCTTTTCTTTTTAGGATTTTCTTCAAAACCAATAGCATGAAACATTGTAGTAACACCAGCCATTGATAATTTTTTGTCAAGCTCTGCTACGGCAAGTTCTACAGGGAAAGTTGCACCTGGTCTTGGTTCAATCTCTTTTTCAATCGCATCTGAATGTAAATCAACTATCCCTGGTGCAATTTTTCTATCACCTAAGTCAACTGCAACATCATTTGATCCATATTCATCGACACTTTTTATAAATTCACCTTTTATAACAATATCTGCAGGTACAAACTTTTCATCTATTAATACATTTTTACTTCGTAAAATAGTTTCCATTAACTAACCCTTTTTAATTCATATATTGAATCACTAATTATTTTCATAGCCTCTAAATCATGAAAAATTCCAACCATACTAACACCTTGATTTTTCAAATCTTTCAATTTTTCAACAACTTTCATAGTATTTGTTTTATCTAAAGAAGCAGTAGGTTCATCTAATAAAAGCAAGCTTTTAGGGGCAATAATACCTTTTGCAATATTTACTCTTTGTTGCTCACCTCCACTAAATGTCAAAGGAGATAAATCAAATAACTCTTCTCTTATAGACAAGTATGCTAAAAGCTCTTTTGCTTTATCTCTTGCAACCTTTTCAGCTTCACCTTTTACAATTAATTGCTCACTTACAATATCAACAGCACTAATTCTTGGCAATATTTGTAAAAACTGTGAAACATAACCTATTTCATTTTTTCGTAAATTTAAAATCTGACTCTCTGTTGCACTTGCAATATCAATAGCTGAACCATCATCTTTGTAAAATAGTATATTTCCAGATGTTGTAGTATAAGTTCTAAATAGTGTCTTTAAAATTGATGATTTTCCAGCACCACTAGGTCCAAATAAAGAAAGAAACTCCCCTCTTTTTACTTCAAGATTAATATCTTCAAAACCTTTTACTTCAACCCCACCTCTGGTGTGAACTTTAAAAGATTTATTTAAATTTTTCACTTCTAATCTAATCAACGTTTATTCCTTATAAAATAGATGACACAAGTAGTTGAGTATATGGATGTTGTGGGTCTTCTAAGACTTGGTCAGTTAAACCTTTTTCAACAATTTGTCCATTTTTCATCACAACTGTAATATCTGTTAAGTGTTTTATTACACCTAAATCATGAGATACAACAATCATCGCAAAACCAATCTCATGTTGTAATTCTTTTATCAAATCAAGAATCTTAGCTTGAACTGATAAATCTAATCCTGTAGTTGGTTCATCTAAAAGTAATATCTTTGGATTTGAAGACAATGCTTTTGATATTTGAATTCTTTGTTGCTGTCCACCAGAAAAATATTCTGGATAATCATCAATTCTGCTTGTTGGTATTTCAGTTTTATCTAAAAAATATAAAGCTTTTTCCCTAATCTCATCGTACCTTTTATTTCCACTTCCTATAATCTTCTGGGCAATATTACCACCAGCAGAAAAGTTATAATTTAGTCCTAATCTTGGATTTTGATAGATCATTGACATTAAAGAGTTTCGTAAATATGACAATTCATTTAAAGAGGCATCTAAAATTGACTTTCTTACACCTTCTTTATTTACAAAATCTTTTATAAAAATATCTCCTAAACTTGCTTTTTGGTCTTGATAAATAAGCTGTAAAAGAGTAGATTTTCCACTACCACTTTCCCCAACTATTCCTAAGACTTCGCCTTTACTCAAAGTTAGATTAATATCATTTACTCCAACTACACTCTTACAAGTAGGACAAATAGAACTATTAAAATCAGCACCTGTATTATCCAAACAATTTGGACAAAACTTACCAAATACTTTTGATAGATTTTTTATATCTAAAATCATTTTTTAGCTCCATTTTTTAAATATGAATCACAATAATCTGTATCATTACAATAATAGTGCGTAATTCCATTATCATCATAGACTTCATCTAGAAAGGAATCTCTGCTACCACATCTTTGACAAGATTTATCTTCAAAGTTTTCTATTTTAAATTTTCTATCTTCAAACTTCAACGGCTCAACTTTTGTATAAGGAGGAACTGCATAAATCTTTTTCTCACGTCCAGCTCCAAAAAGCTGTAAAGCTTTATTATTATTCAACTTAGGAGTATCATATTTAGGAATAGGACTTGGATCCATTGCATATCTATCATGTACAATCACGGGATATCTATTTGAAATCCTACTATCTCCATACATTGAAGTATCTTCATATAATAAAACCCACAATTTTGAATAATCAGCATTTGCATGCATAATCTTTGCTTTTGCAGTATTTGGTTCAACTGTCTCTAAAATATCAGGCATAGGTACTTGATAAACTAATATTTGTCCCTCTTCTAAATCAATTTCAGGAATTCTATGTCTTGTTTGAATCAAAGTTGCTTTTTTAGTATCTGTTGTTGTATCTACATTTGTTACTGAAGATATAAAGTTTCTTATGTTTACGGCATTTACACTTCCATCACAACCTTGATCAATTACTTTTAAAGTATCTTTTTCATTTATTATTGATAATGTAACTTGTAATCCACCCGTTCCCCAACCTCTAGCAACAGGCATCTCTCTAGATGCAAAAGATACAATATATCCTGGAATGGCAATAGCTTTTAAGATAGAACGTCTAATCTCTTTTTTTGCTTCTTCATCTAAAAATGCATATCTCATTTTAAAGCTCCATTTAAATCTTTTTGATTTTGTTCTTCCACATATTTTTTAGCAGACTTAAATATTTGATAATCTGTTTGAAAAGTTACATAATGAGGTAACTTATAGTGATTAGCAAATCCAAATGATTCTATCCCATCAACATGATGCATAACCATCTCAAAATCACTTGCAACTATTTGCTCAGTTCCTACTGTATATGAGTTGTTATATAAAGATAAATCAATTATCGACATAGAGATTGCTTTTGTTTCATTTTTCCCAAAACAAAAACCAAATCCAGTAGTAAGTTTAGTATCGCCATTCTCATCTTTATTAAAAGTACCTGCACTCTCAACTGCTGTTGCTTCAATAGAACCTATTTTTACTTCTTTTTTTGTAAAAGGATGTGTAAACTTAATATCAAGTTCACCTATTCTTAAATCCCCAATCGTAGGATGAACATCTCCATATCCTCTCATAGAAGTATAAGCAAATCCCAAAAGAGTGCCACTCTCACCCCTACTCATTACTTGAAGAACTGAACTTCTTGGATATGGTGAAGTTGGAAAAACTCTTGTAATATCCCAAGGTTCTTCCTCTTTTGGTAATATTTTTATTAAATTATCATTTCGTAAAGGAGTTAAAGCAGAATCTATTACATTATCTTTATTTGAATACTCTTTTATATCTACTTTTTCATTTTTTAAATCAACTAAAAGCTTTATTTCATAATCATTTGATGCACCTAAAAGTTGTCCACCTTCAATATCTTTAAAAGCAGAAGATATTCGTCTACTTAATCTCATATCATTTACATCTAGCTCTTTACAAATACCTATTCTTTGACAAGAAGACCTATGAGCTCTTACAAAAAAAGAAGCATTTAATAAATCTCCTGCACTTCTTTTTATAGATTTTGAAGCTAGTTTCTTACTATAAAGCGAACCTTCACTCATAACTTTATCTATAGAAAAAGTAAGAGATTCAATCAAATCTTCATCATCAATTTTTTCACTTCTTTTAGTATAATCATTATAAAAATTGAGGGAGTTTTTTATAGCCTCTTCTCCACCTTTAATTGCATAGTAAGCCATTATATAACCTCTACTTTCGTAGTTCTACTTAAGGCTATTACTTCACCTTTTTTATTTAAAAAGAAAACTTCATTTCCTAAAGGATAAGATGAGTTCTTCTCATTAAAAAAATCTACAAAAGCGTTATCTATAGGTAAAGAGACATCTTTATATTCATTAATCCCTGGACCACTTAATCTTAAATTTAAACCTTCAAAATTCTTACACTTAAATATCAAAGTAGAAGAAAACTCAGGATCTTGAGCTGTTCCTATTTTTGACTTACTTAAAGAATATTCATTAATTTCATCACAAAAGATATAATCACTTGTCTCTACACTCTCTTCTTTTGCATTTGTTATTGCTTTAATTAAATTAATATCTTCATTACCATCATAAAAGAAACTAACTTCTGAATACAATAATGTATTTGCAACTGCTAATAAATGTGAATCATAAAGTGATTTTATTTTATTAACACTACCTGGCATAGATAGACTGTTTATAATTGATTTAAAATTATCTCTATTTAACTTTTCAATATCTACTGATTTCATAAATTACCTTACATTAAATCAAAAGAGACTCTAGTCGAGTTAATCTTTTGATTTTGTTTTTTAGTCTCTTTCATAATTTCTTTTTTTGCTTCTTTTAATAACTCTTTTATTTCATCTTTAAAAATATTTTTTTCAAAACAAGCATCTAAAACTGCAACATATAAAGATAGTTTTTCATTACTATCCATTACCATAGACCAGCCTTTAGTTTTTTCTACTTCAACAATTGTTGAAGTTACTAAAACTTCGCCTGAATAAAAACTACCTCCAGAAATAGGATCTTTTACAGGGACTAATAAAGTCTGTTCTGTAGGAGTCGTTAATATCCTTACATCATGATTCTTTTTTATTTTTTTATATAAATTTTGTAATTTATCTAACTTCACAAATTGTGCTAAGTCATTTACATCTTCTCTTTTCATTTAGATAAACCTTTTTCTAATTACTGCACTTATCTTGTCTAAAATCCAAACTGTTAAAACAATTACAATTATAATTGAACAAACATCTGCATTTTCAAAGGCTCTCATTTTGTCAAATAAATAAAACCCAATACCTCCAGCTCCTACAAAACCTAAAATTGAAGCACTTCGTACATCACTTTCAAATCTATATAAAGCCATAGATACAAAATGAGGCATTGTTTGAGGTAAAACTGCATATACAAGTACTTTTATAAAACCAGCACCTGTAGTAGTTAAAGCTTCAACAGGACCTGGGTCTATTGATTCATTTCCTTCACTTAAAAGCTTGGCTAAAACACCAGCAGTGTGAACACCAAGTGCCAAAATACCAGCCATTGGTCCTAATCCTACTGCACTTACAAATATTAAAGCCCAAATAATTTCATTGATTGACCTAAAAACATTTGCTACTAAAGTAGCACTTCCATATATCACTCTTTTAGAAAGCATATGAAAAGGTGTCTTTCCTGGAATTAAAATGTCTAATATATTTCTAGAACTCATATATGATAATGGAACTGCTACAATTATAGATATAACAAGAGCTACTACTGCCATTTGAATTGTTTCTAACATAGATAATGAATATGTTATTAAATCATCTTTATTTAAATTTGGAGGGAAAAAACCACTTCCTTCAATATTAGGATTTCCAGATATATATTCAACCATATAATGCCATCCATCAACTAGGGCGCCAAAGCTCATCTCCGTATCATTCCAACTTTGTATCAAAACTAATAAAAATAGAACTATTATTGCTGACTTATAAAATGAAAAAGGGTTACTTTTTGCTTTTAATTCTTCAACATTCATTATTTTTCCTTTTATTAAGTAAGCGTAAAACGCTTACTTAAAATAAATTACTTTTTATTTTTTAATTGTTTTTTTAATTTAATTAATTCTCTTACAGGATTATAAACTGCATCATCACCTTTAATAAAACCTTTATTTTTAAGTTTCTTTAAACCTTCTGGATCGTTATAAGAAAGGAAAGCACCCTTTAAAGCCATTTTTAAAGAAGTAGGTAAATCTTTTCTAGCTGCCATTGGAGCACCTGGAATTAAATCAGAAGTCCAAATTACATTAAAACCATCTTTTTCCCAATGTTTTCCAATACCTCTGTTAAAATCAAGATTATTTGTTGAAACAGCATCAATTCTTCCTGCTTTTACTGTTAGAATTGAAGCTTCATGTCCTCCTGAATATACAACTTTTGAAAAATATTTCTTAGGATCTATTCCAGCTTTTGAAAACATAACAGTTGGAACTAAAGTTCCTGATGTTGATTGTGAAGATGTAAATGCCCAAGTCTTACCTTTTAAATCTGCTAAAGTCTTTAAACCTGAACCTTTTTTACTAATGATAATACCTCTATAACCTGGTAATCCTGATTCACCGTCTACTTCAACTACTAATGCTTCCGCATTTGCTCTTTTTGCAGCTTCTACGTAAGATTTTGGGCCTAAATAAGCTACATCAATATGTTTATGTTGCATACCAGTAATAATACCCGTGTAATCACCTGCTAATTTCATTTCAACTTTAATACCTAAAGATTTTTCTAAATGAGTAGTTAAAGGTCCAAAATTTTCCTTCATTGAACTTGAACCAGCAACGGGAATTAATCCAAAAGTAATTTTATCTGGCCATTTTTCTTGAGCCATCATAGATGTTGTTAAACCTAATGCTAATGTAGCAACTGTAAGCTTTTTAATAAATTTCATTTTTATTCCTTGTTATTGATTATTTATTACACTGTTTGATTTACAGTGTAAATTTTTTCAACTAACTTATCAGTTAGTTTTTCACTGTTGTCATCAAAGACCACTGAACCATTATTAACACCAATAATTCTGTCACAGTACTCTTTGGCATACTCCAAATGATGAAGGTTAGTAATAACTGTAACACCATATGTTTTATTAACCTTCCTCAAAACTTCCATAACTTTTTTTGCACTCTTAGGATCAAGTGCAGAAACAGGTTCATCTGCAAGAATAATCTTTGGTTCAGCGGCTAAAGCACGTGCGATTGCAACACGTTGTCTTTGACCTCCCGAAAGTTCATCACATCTTTTTAATGAATGCTTTGTAATATCAACAATATCCATAAACTCTTTTGCCTTTTTCAACTCCTTTGCTTTATATAATTTTAAAATAGCCCTTGATAATGGAATATCTTTTAACATCCCACTTACTACATTATCAAGTACACTTAATCTATCAACTAAGTTATAACCTTGAAAAATCACTCCAACTTGCTCTCTTAATTTAATTAGATTTTTTTTCTTTATATTGTGTAAATTAAAGTCTAATACTTCAAAATTTCCATCAAAAACTTTTATTCCACCAGTTACAGATATAAGTAAAGTAGACTTACCAGCTCCACTTGGCCCTATAATCCCAATAAATTCACCCTTTTTAACTTTTAAACTAATATCTTTTAAAATTTTTTCTTTTTTATAACCTAAAGTAAGGTTTTTCATTTTTATCACTTTAATTTCTCCTAATTAAATTAAATCTACTTTGATTTTGCATGTATCTGCTCTAAAATATGAAGTTCCATATTCAACAAAGTTTCCATTCTGGTCTTTAGATAATGTACTTGCCACTAGTACGGGGGAATTTGATGGCATCATTAAAAATTCGCTTAATTCTTTATTTGCTACTATTGATTCAAATACAGTTGATACTTTTGTAACATCTAAAGTGGGATAAGATTTTTCTAAAACTTTATATAAAGAAAAAGGTTCATAATTAAGATTATTTACTATTTCTCTATATAAAAAAGCATCAAAATATGAGTAAGAAACTGAAATAGGTAAATCATTAACATATCGTAAAAGTTTCAATTCAATTACTTTTAGTTTGTTATTTAACCCAAGATTTTTTGCAACTTCTTCATTTGGTTCTATGATATCTGCACTTAAAAGTTTTGTTTTAGGTTCATACCCTAAATCTAAGATTTTTGATGTATATGAGCTTTTATCTGAAATAGAATAAGGAACTTTAATATTTGAAATAAAGTTACCTTTTCCCTTTTGAGTATAAATATAGCCTTCATCTTTTAATAAAGATAAAGCTTGTCTTACAGTATGTCTATTTACATTAAATTCATTAGCAAAATCATTTTCTGATGGTAATTTATCATTAGAGTTATACTTTTTATTTTCAATATTCTTCAAAATCTTTTCATAAAGTTTTATGTACATTGGTTTTTCAAGTTTTCTCACCAAAATCTTTCCTTAAAACTTGTCTATACAAGTCTGATTGGTGAAAGTATAAATGAGGAGTATTACAAAAAGATTACAACTTGTCTATACAAGTCAATGTAGTTGTATATATAAATATTTAATAAAAAGGGTAATTAAGGGGAAAAGCGTAGTATTAAATGTTATTTGTAAAGATTAATATAATCATCTATTAATTTTAGATTTACATCATTTTCAATCTGTAAACTCAAATCCATTAAAAATAAGTTTTTAAAATTGAAAGATTTTAATTTTACATAATCTTTTGATGTTGTAATTATTGCATAATCTTTATATTCATTTTTAATATATTCTACTTCGTCTAAAGTGAATGTATGATGATCTTCAAAAGCTTCCATCGTTGTACCTTCTGGTAAAAACTCTAAAAGTCTTTTAGGTTTTGAAATTGCTGTAACTAATAGTAGTTTTAAAGGTAAAATATCTACATATTCACCATCTTTACTGTAAGACACAACTCTTTTAAAATCTCGTCCTTCTTGAAGTTCAAGGTTTGCAAAAGCATAAGTCATTTTAGGCTCTCGATATCCTCCACTTGGTAAACAAAATAAATTTGTTGGTTCTTCTTTTGGACGAATTAATATATCAAATTTTTTTATATCATATTTTGAAAAACCATCATCTAAAAAAACTATTTTACAAGCTAACTCTTTAGCTTTTAAAATAGCTTCTTTTCTGTCTTCACTTACTATTATTGTAGCAGTTGGTAAAGATTTTGCTAGAAGCATAGCTTCATCACCGCTAGTTTTTATATTTTCTAATACTTTTCCATATCTTGATACAACATAAAGCCCCTTAGAAGCTCTTCCATAGCCTCTTAAAATAACACATACATCTTCATAGTTTTTTGCTAGATGTATTGTAAGGGGAGTTTTTCCACTTCCTCCAACTATAATATTTCCAATAGAAATAATAGGTATTCCAAATTCAATTGGCTTTGCTCCTGCTCTTTTAAATAAGATTATAAGCATATAAATTAAAGTAAATGGTAAAAGTAAAATAGAGATAAATTGTTGGAAAAGGTTTGGGAAGAAGAGATAATCTTCTACCCATAAAAAAAGCTTTTGCTTCAAATTGTTATACCCATTCAGAGGCAATTTCTATAATCTGGTCACAAATATAATTAACTTCATCATCCGTTAAACTTGGATACATTGGGATTGATAAAATTTGTTGATAAGAAGTAAGTGCCGAACTAAATGCCGTAATTTTGATAGAATATTTAGTTTTATAATAAGATAAAAGATGTAATGGAATATAGTTAAGTCCAGTAGCAATTCCTTTTTCTCTTAATGCTCTTGCAAAGGCATCTCTGTTTCTAGAAATCTTTATAATAAACTGTGTAAAAATATGTTCATCTTTATGATTTGGAATAGTTACATGTTTAATCTCAGATAATCTATCTCTATAAATTTTTGCAATCTCTTTTCTTCTTTTTATAAATTTATTTGTTTTTTTCAATTGAGCTAAAGAAAATGCTGCGTCAAGTTCAGAGATATCATATTTATGTCCAATATCTACTACATCATAAATATAATCTAAGTTACCAAAATCATCATATGTAGTTGTAATTGCGTGAGTTCTTAAAAGTCTTGCTCTTGTAGCTATTTCTTCATTATTTGTAACAATCATACCTGATCTACTAACTGAATATTTACCATTAGAAGGGTTTGTAGAAAAAATTGTCATATCAGCTCTTAAAGACCCTACAGTTTCTTCTTTATAAGTTACACCTAAAGCACAAGTTGCATCCTCAATCAAAATAATCCCATACTTTTCAGCAATATCATAAATTCTATCTAAGTCAGGCGTTTGTCCTGCAACAAAAGTAATTATTGCACCTCTAAGTTTTTTTGTTTTATTCTCTTCTAAAGCTTTTTCAAACTTATTTACATCGATATTCATATCATCTGTATTAATATCAATAAAAATAGGTTCTGCATCAAAATGTCTTACAACTTCTGGTACATTAACAAATGAGTTAACTGACATTAAAATTTTATCACCTCTTTTAAGTTTTATAGCACTTAAAGCTAAGTGAATTGCAGATGTCGCATTACATGTAGCAACTGCATATTTTGCACCTACAAAGTTTGCTATATTTTCTTCAAGTTCTAAAACTTTATTTTCATCTTTATTTAATTCTAATACAGTCTTTAATTGGCTAAGTTCTTCTTCACCGATAGAAGACTGATAAAAAGGTATATCTCTCATATTGTTAACTCCATTTTATATTTGCAATCTTAGGTAACTTACCTTTAAATGCATTTGCTTTTATTCTATATTCTAAGGTCTCAATTAATTTTTTATCATGACCTAAACTAATAATTTCTTCTTTGCTTTTAAATTCATCAATTAATAACTTTAATACAGTATCCATTTCTTTATATGAATATCCTAACTCTTCCTCATCACTTTGACCTTCCCAAAGGTCAGCACTTGGCTTTTTAGTTAGAATTGCTTCTGTTACACCCAAATACTTTCCAAATTCAAATTCATCACTTTTGTACATTTGTCCAATTGGATTTATCGCACAAGCAATATCACCAAAAATTGTTCCATATCCTAAAAGTAACTCACTTTTATTTGAAGTACCAATAACTATTGAATTATCTCTTGAAGAAGTATCATATAGTACAGACATTCTCATTCTTGCACTGTAGTTTCCTATTCGAAGTCTATCTTCATCCATATTCTCAATATATGCTTCAACCATAGGAGTAATAGATTTTATTTCATATTTAATATCAAATTTTTCACAAAGTTCTTTTGCATCATCAACACTAGCTTTTGATGAAAATTGAGAAGGCATAAGTACAGCACTCATGTTATCTCCAAAAGTTTCTTTACATAATATTGCAACGACAGCTGAATCTAATCCACCTGAAACTCCAACAGTAACTCTCTTTAAACCTGTTTTTTCTAATTCAGTTTTTAAAAACTCTTGTAATTGTTTTTTTATATTTTCCCAGTTTATCAAATATAATCCTTTAATAATTTTTATTATATAGAATCTTCCTTTGTTTTCTCATAAAGTTCATCTAAATAATCAAAAGTACTTTCCCTAATTTTGTTTTTCTTAATAATCAAATTATCTCTGATTGAAATAAGTTCCTCTAACTCAAAGTATTGTAAAAAATCTGGATTTATCTCAATGCTTTCTTCTTTGTTTGTAGATATTAAAACTTTAATCTCTTCTATTAATTCTTCTTTTTCCATTCTAACCTACAAATTTATTTATTATTTGGTCTATATAAAGTTCAAGTTTCTCTTCACCAATATCTTTTTGCGCACTTTGACAACACTTGCATGAAGTACCAGCATCAGTCAGTTCTCCAACTCTTTCAACTGTTGTTGCACCTTGTTCTTTTATTGCATAAATGATTTCACCTAAAGTTACATGTTTACATTTACATACCTCATATGAATGATGAAATTTCTTAGCCATATTTCACCTCATTAAAAATATCTTTACAATAAATTTTCTTTTTTACTTTTCCTAAATCAGCCTCTTCAAATACACAATGTCTACAATGAGTACCTGCACCTGTTACTTCTTGTAATTCTCTTAATGTTTCAATTTTTTTTATACTAATTGCATCAATAATCTCATTTAATTTAACTTTATGACAATTACAAACCTCATAATCTTTTTCAAAATTCTCTATCAATTAAATATTTCTCTCTTTTTTAATAAATTCATACGCCTCATTTATTTCTTGCAGTTTTCTTGTTGCTTCATCTATAATATTTTGACTTGCACCCTGTCCTGAAACAATATCTGGATGATGTTTTTTTACTAAAGTTCTATATTTTTTCTTTAATATATTATTGTCATCACTTGGACTTGACTCTAAAACTTCATAGGCTTTATCTAAGGATATTGCTTGTGAATTTTTTTGTTCTGCATAAAAATTTTCAAAAGTATTTATCAAGTTCTGAAAATCAACTTTATTAATTTTTAATGCATTTGCAATATCTTCTGTAATCATTAACTCAGTTTGAGAAAATTCTTTATCAATAAAGGCTAAATTTAATAAATATTCTATAATTTTAACACGTTTTTGGTAGTCATTTTTTGTTATTTTGTATAGTTTTTCACATATTTCTATAGTATTATCAAAACTTTCTTTCTCTTTTTTATAAATATCTTTTAATTTTTCTCTTATCTCTTCTGCATTTTCAAAATGCCTTGATATATCATTAAAAGTATGTTTTAACATTTGAGCTTCTAACTCACAAACAGAACCATCAGCTTTTGCAACTTTTGCCATAAGTGCAATTAGTAACCCAGCCTCGTGATTCATTAAATCACCATTAAAATTTTCTTTTATATCTAACTTTATGTTTTCAAATTTTTCTGTTTTATAATTTCTTGAAATAAAATATAAAACAACACCAACAATAAGTAAAAACAACAATTTCATTATAATCCTTAATAAATTAATGGCTAGATTTTATCAAAAAAACCTTGAAGTTCTAAGTGAAAGGAATCTCTTAATTTACGTATTTCTTTATTTCTATTCTTTATAGTTTCTTTAGTTAACTTTATATTCTCTCTAGGTGAAGATAATATATCGTTTCTATAATCAACTACTTTTCTAATCAATTCTTTAAATATTTTATTAGCATTATCCATATTTAATATATTTAATTTAGAAACAATTGCAAACTCATTTTTAATTGCATCTTTATATTCTTTATAAAAACCTCTAATCTCTTCTTTTTTACTTTCAGAAAGCTCTGAAAAATACTTACCTTCATTAACAGAAGTAATAGAATAAATCTTTCTAATAAAATTCTCAATTAATGAAAAATGATCTTCACTTCTTAATGCAATCTCTTCTAACATCTCTATTTGCTTAGTAGTCTTTTTAGAGATTCTCTCTTCTTTTAATTTATTTTTATGATTTAAATTAACTGTATAATAAGTAAAAGCACCTCCTATAATACTACCTAAACCAATTTTTATAGTAGTATCAAATAATTTTATCATTTCTAATGTTTCTTGCTCTGTCATCTATAACCTTTCTTATTAATAATAAATATAAAATATTATAATTTATTATTAAATAAAATAATATTAATATTGACAGAAAAATAGAAAAATTATTATCATTTATCGTAATAACTCAACTTTTATTAAATATTAGGTAAAATCTTTTCCTTTAAATAGATAATGGAGTAGCAAATGTTTGGAATGGGTTTTATGGAAATATTTTTAATTGCCATCGTAGCAATTATTGCATTGGGACCTGAGAAACTACCAACTGCCATGGTAGAAATAGCTAAATTTCTTAAAAAATTTAAATCTGGTGTTGAAGATGCAAAGTCTACACTTGATAATGAACTAAATATAACTGAAATGAAAGCTGAGGCGGCTAAATATAAAGCACAGATTGAAGATGCTAAATCAACACTTAATATAAAAGAGAACATGGATCTGAACTTAGACAATATTATAAACGACGAAAAAGAGACTGATAATACTAATGATGAAAAACCAAAAGAAGAAAAAGTTTCTCTAAAAAAACCAAAAAAGAAAAAGAAAAAAGAAGAAAAAATCGAAGAAGCAGTAGAAGAAAAACCAAAAGAAGAATCTAGTGCTGATAAAATGAATAAATTTAAAGTAGACTTCGATGAGTTAGAGGATGACAAATAATGCTTGAAGATTTAAAACCCCATATAGCAGATCTTAGAAAAAGGTTAATGACTTCAGGTGCAGCTTTAATTGTTGCATTTTTTGCATGTTTTTTCTTTTATGAACCTATTTTAGAATGGATGATGTTGCCGGCAAAAGCTATATTACCAGCAGGTTCATCAATGGTTGCTATTGAAATTCAAGAGACATTCTTTACAGCACTTAAAGTTGCTTTTTTCTCTGGTTTTATAGTTTCATTACCTGTAACATTTTGGCAATTATGGTTATTTTTAGCACCTGGTTTATATGAGCATGAAAAAAAGCTTGTAATTCCTTTTGTATTTTTTGCAACATTAATGTTTTTAATTGGTTCAAGTTTTGCATACTATGTAGTTGTACCATATGGATTTGATTTTTTAATTAACTTTGGTTCTACAGTTGTTACTGTTTTCCCAAGTATTGGTAAATATGTGGGATTTTTTACAAAGCTATTATTTGGTTTTGGAGTTGCATTTGAATTACCAGTAATTACATTTTTCTTAGCAAAAATTGGACTAGTTGATGATAAAATGTTAAAAGACTTCTTTAAATATGCAATCGTACTTATTTTTATCATGGCGTCATTATTAACTCCTCCAGATGTAATAACACAATTTTTAATGGCTGGTCCATTAATTTTACTTTATATAGTTTCAATTTATATTGCAAAAGTATTTAATCCAGCAGCTCCTATAGATGAAGACGACGAAGAATAATATAAAATTAGACCCACTTAAAACTTCTAGCTATGACTACTTTTTACCAAAAGAGCTCATAGCTACACACCCAGTAAGTCCTGCTGATAGTGCTAAACTTCTAGTTTATAATAGACAAACGGATACTATTACTCATTCTACATTTAAAAATCTTATGGATTTTTTACCAGATAACTTATCTATTTTTTTAAATGATACAAAAGTTATAAAAGCAAGAATTTTTGGACAAAAAGAATCAGGTGGAAAAGTAGAAGTATTTTTCAATAAACCTTTATTTATGGATAGATACTTAGTTATGACTAGAGGAAGAGTTAAACTAGGTACAGAAATATTTTTTGATAAAAATCTAACAGCAACAGTAATTGAATTAAACGAAGATGGAAGCAGAATCGTACAATTTTTCCAAAATGGGAAAAAACTAGACTTTTTATCTTTAATAGAAATACTAAATGAAATAGGACACTTGCCTCTTCCTCCATACATGAATAGAGAAGATGAAGAAAAAGACAATCAAGATTATCAAACACTGTTTGCAAAAAACTATGGAGCAGTTGCAGCTCCTACAGCATCTTTACACTTTACAGAAGAGTTACTAGAAAAAATAAACAATAAATATCCAGTAAACTATTTAACTCTTCATGTTGGAGCAGGAACATTTAAACCAGTTGATGCAGAAGAAATTTTAGAACACCCAATGCACAGTGAGTATTTTGAAATAGGAATAGAAGCAAAAAAAGCTTTAGATCAAGCAAGAAAAACTCTTGCAGTAGGAACAACAGTTACAAGAACAGTTGAATACTACGCAAGAACAAATATGATACAAGGTGAATGTGATTTATTTTTAAATCCATCTAATAAACCAATAAAAGTAGACCATCTACTTACAAACTTTCACCTACCAAAATCTACACTTATAATGCTTATTGCATCATTTGTAGGTTTAGAAAAAACTTTAGAGATATATGAAGAAGCTATAAAAGAAAAATACAGATTTTACTCTTATGGTGACGGAATGTTGATTATTTAATTTGAACTAATAAAAAGGAAAACTAATATGCCACATTATGTACTTTTTGATACAGAAACAACAGGAAATAAAGAAGATGATAAAGTAATACAATTTGGAGCTATGATTGTAGACCAAAAAGGAAAAGTAGAAGCTTATGATGAGTTTTGTTCAACAGATGTAGAAATAAAACTTGAAGCAATGGAAGTTCATAATATTACGCCACATATGATAGAAGGGAAGCCTCTTGCAACAGAAACTACCTTTTATAATAAACTTGAAGAATTAAATAATTCTGAAAACTATCTAATAGCACACAATATATCTTTTGATATGGGAATGATAGAAAAAGAAGGTTTTGTAAACTCTTATCAACTAATTGATACATTAAGATGCGCAAAACATCTATTTCCTGAAATGCCTTATCATAGATTACAGTATTTAAGATATGCACTTAAACTTTATGAAACAGAAGAAGCAGAAGCAGCAAAACACAATATAACTATTAAAGCTCATGATGCGATTGGTGATGTACTTGTTATGAAACTATTTTTATCAAAACTTGTAAGTAAATGTAGAGAAATTTATCCTGATTATAATCCAATGGAAAAATTAGTTGACTTAACAAAAACACCTGTTTTAATCAAAACATTTAAATTTGGTAAACATAAAGGTAAAGAGATAGCTGAAGTAGCACGTGAAGATTCTGGATATTTAAACTGGATGAAAAATAATATGGATTTAGACGAAGATTTAAAATATACTTTAGATAAAGTTACTTCAAATTCTTAATAGATTTAATTATTTAGAAGTATGTTAATTAAAACATACTTCTAAAAGCTTTATTATTTATAAAACCCAGTTCCTATGAACATATCTCCATCTATTCTTTTGATATATGATCTTTTATCTGCGATTTTTTTCTTAATTGGGTGTGACCATTTGTAATCTAACCAACCTTCACCATCAGTTTTAGCGATTTTAATTAATTCTTGAATTAACATTAACCCAGATGCATCTTTTAATTTATATAAATTCTTTCCAACAAGTTTTGGATTAGAACCTAGTGCTTGATTAACACCATTAAAATCGTAAGCAAACATATACAACTCACCTTTAATAAAAGCTCCATCTTTGTTATTAAATTCTTTTAAACAAGCTTCATTTCCTTTTTCTTTACAAAGCTTAACACCGTCTTCAACAAAAGCTTGTACTTCTGCTACTGTTGCTGCATAAGAAAACGATACTCCAAGTACTAATACCGCACATAATTTTGATAATCTAGATAACATTGTCTACCCCTTTTTAGTTATTTAATAAAATTATAACACATAAACATGACATTTATGTGAGTTTTTGAAAATTATTTTAAATATATATAATTAATTTAGATATAAAAGTTTTATTTAAATTTCATATTAGTTTCATTTTATTATTGTATAATTTCAAAAAATTACATTTAAAAAAGGATTCTTGTGAATAAATTTTCACGAATTGGTTTTATCTTAGCAGCAGCAGGTTCGGCTGTTGGATTAGGTAACATATGGAGATTTCCATATATTACAGGAGAGTATGGTGGTGGAGCATTTATTATTGTGTATCTACTTGCTATTTTATTTATTGGTTTAACAGTATTCTTAGCAGAAGCTGTTATAGGACAAAATGGTCAATCTGATGTTTCTACTTCATTTATATCACTTTCAAAATCAAAAAATGAAAACTGGAAATTTGCTGGATTTATGGTAGCTGCAGGACTAATCATCTTATCATTCTATTCTGTTGTTTTAGGATGGATTTTAGATTATGTTATTACATCATTTTCATCGCTACCTACAGAAGCAAGTGTAGCAGGTGCAAATTTTGAAAAACTAATTTCAGATGATATAGGTTCATTACTTGTTTATCATACATTAATTGCAGGAACTGTAATATTTATTGTTTTAAAAGGGATTAAAGAAGGTATCGAAAAGATAAACTTAATTCTAATGCCTTTATTAGGATTAATTCTTTTTGGTTTACTAATTTATGCCCTATCTTTAGACTCATTTTCTCAAGCAGTATCTTTTATGTTTACACCTGATTTTTCTAAAATTGATAGTCATGCACTTTTAGCTGCGCTTGGACAAGCATTCTTTACTCTATCTCTTGGAGTAGGTACAATTTTAACTTATTCAGCTTCATTACCAAAAGAAGCAAACTTCGTTAAGTCATCTGTTATGGTTGCAATTGTTGATACATCAATTGCACTTATTGCAGGTCTTATTATTTTTACTTTCCTTTTTACAGCTGGGGCAGAAAGTGCAGCAGGACCCGGTCTTGTATTTATTTCACTTCCTGTAATTTTTTCTGGATGGGGAGTATTAGGACACGTTATTGCAATATCTTTCTTTGTAGCTTTAGTTTTTGCGGGTATTACATCTGCTGTTTCTATGATAGAACCAGCTTTAAGATTCTTTATTGAAAGATTTAATATTTCAAGAAGAAGTGCAACAATAATTTGTGGAGGAACATTTTACGTTCTAGGTATTGTTGCTTTATTGTCTATGTCAAAATCATTTGGTGCAGAACTTACATTCTTTGGAAAAAATGCATTTGATATCATGGATTTCATGTCATCATCTTTAATGATGCCAATTGCAGCAATTATGATTTGTATATTCCTAGGATATTTTGTTGATAAAAAAGTTTTAGAAGAAAAATTTACAACACATACAAGTCAAACAATATTTAACATTTGGTATTTTCTAATAAGATATTTAGTTCCAGTAGCGATTATCGTATTATTATTAAATAAACTAGGAGCAATATAATGACAGCAGGTTTTTCAAGAATAGGATTTATTTTAGCAGCTGCTGGTTCGGCTGTAGGTCTTGGTAATATTTGGAAATTTCCATATGTAACTGGAGAAAATGGTGGAGGTGCATTTGTAATTTTATATTTAATTGCTATTGCATTTATTGGTCTTTCAATCTTTATTGCTGAATCATATATTGGTAAAGAATCAAGAGCAAATGCGGCAGCAGGTTATCAAGCTATTTCTAAATCAAATAATAAAAATTGGAGATGGGCAGGATTTCAAATCTTTGCAGGTATTATAATTCTTTCTTTTTATGCATTTATTATTGGATGGATTATTGATTATCTAATTATATCTGTTACAGGGCTTCCGGCAACAATTAAAGAGGCAGAAGATACATTTACTAATCTTATTACTCATAAAATTGGAACACAAATTTTATTTCATACAATTGTTGTAGCAACTATGATTTTTATTGCATTAAAAGGTGTAAAAAATGGTATTGAGAAATTAAACTTAATTCTAATGCCTCTACTTGCACTTATTTTATTTGGTCTACTAATGTATTCAATGACATTGGATTCTTTTGGCAAAGCAATTGATTTTATGTTTATGCCTGATTGGTCAAAAGTAACTGTAGATTCAGTTCTTGCAGCAGTAGGACAAGCATTCTTCACATTATCACTTGGTATGGGTATTATTATTACATATTCAGCTTCTATGGCAAAAGATGCAAACTTTATCAAATCATCTGTATTTGTTGCAATAGTTGATACATCTGTTGCACTTATTGCAGGTGTAATTATATTCTCATTCCTTTTTGCTGCAGGGGCAAAAAGTACAGCAGGACCAGGATTAGTATTTATCTCATTACCACTAATTTTTGCAGGCTGGGGAGTATTTGGACAAATTATTGCAGTTGCATTCTTTTGTGCACTTCTATTTGCAGGTATTACATCAGCTGTATCATTATTAGAACCATCAGTTAGATATTTAGTTGAAAAATTTGACATGAGTAGAGTTAAAGCTATATTTTTAGCTTCTGGATTTTTATACATTTTAGGAATACTTGCTCTTTTATCTATGAGTGCAGATTATGGTGAAGCATTGACATTCTTAGGAAAAAATTTATTTGACCACATGGATTATTTAACATCTTCTGTAGCGCTTCCTATTTCAGGATTTGTAACTTGTATCTTCTTAGGATATTTTGTTGATAAAAGTGAGTTAAAAGCTAAATTTACTTCTCAAACAAATGTAATGGTATTTAATATTTGGCTTGTATTAGTTAGATATATTGTACCAGTTGCAATTGCACTTCTATTTTTAAATAAACTAGAAATAATCTAAATAAAAAAGATAGGTTAACTCCTATCTTTTTTTATCTTTATATTTTCAAAAATAATATTATCTACAATATGTCTTGCTTTTCTTAGTTTCTTTTTACTATCAATAGTCCACGAAACTAATGGTTTATTAAAAAACCTACAAAAATTAACTAAAAATGTATCTAAAAGTTTATAATCTAAAGAGATAAAATCTGGTTTTGAAGTAAATAGTCTATATAAAAAAACTATTTTATAAAATTTTATTTGAAATTTTTTTAAATCACCAAAAATCAAACCTCTTTTTATATCTGGCTTATTTTGTTTAAACCAATTTATAACTTCAACATTAAATGAACAAACTGCAAAATGGCCTTTATAATTTTCTAATTCTTTTGATAACAACTCTTCAAATAAGCCTACTGTTCCATAGTTTTTCACTTCAATCAGTACAGGAACTTGTCCATTTATAAGTTCTAAAACTTCACTTAGCAAAGGGATTTTTTCTGAAGTATGATAAAGATTAAATTTCTTTAAGTTTGAATAAGCTTGATTTGCAATTTTTTTCTTTGAAGCACAAATTCTAAGTAGATTTTTATCATGAAATACTACAACTTGATTATCTTTAGTAATTCTAATATCAAGCTCAATTGCATAGTTTTTTTCTAATGCTTTTTTAAATGCAAGATTAGAGTTTTCAGGGATAGTAAATCCCATATGTAAACCTCTATGAGCTATAGGGTATTGTATTAACCAATCCATTTATTCTCTTTTTTTGGATTGATTATACATTTATTTTGATTCAAGTTCTTCTAATGCTTTTTCAATATCATCAAATGAAATATCTTTTAAATCCTCTACAGGCATATCCCACCACTTTACTTTTTCTAATCTTTTTATAATTTCTTCATCAAATCTATATTTTAAAACTTTTGCAGGGACTCCACCTACAATTGCATAAGGAGGAACATCTTTAACAACAACTGAACCACCTGCAACAATAGCTCCATTGCCAATTGTTAATCCTCTTTTTACAACAGCTAATGAACCAACCCATACATCATTTCCAAAAACTGTCTCTTTTGGTCTCTCTATCTTTTTTTGTTCAAAATCTTCTATATAATCTGGAAAATGAAGTTTTAAATTGTATTGAATAGCAGAAGAGCTAAGCCAAGTAGTTGGATGATCAAAAGCACCTAATTCACAATTCTTTCCTATAGAGCAATATTTACCCATCTTTGTTCCAGGGAAAAGAGTAGTACCACTATTAATAAATGTATAGTTACCTACATTACAAGAATGTTTTACATTTGCAGTACCAACTAATCTTACAGGAGCATTTAGAACTGTATTTTTACCAACTTTTGCATCTTTTGATATATAGTTAATATCTTTTTTCTCTTTTACCATAAATTCCCTTTTCTATTTTTTTAAATTTTTTACTTTTTTATTTCTAATCTTAATATACTCAGAAATTTTATTTATAAAAATTTTTGTACTTTCACCTTTTTTATAATTTCCTAAATAATATTCTTTAACTTTTTTTCTTGCTTTTTTATTTGTATCATTTAAAATTTCATCTTCCATAATCTCAATAAAATTTTCAAAGTTTTTTCTATCAATTGTTTTAAAAGCTTTTCTTAGTTCGTTTATACTTTGATCTTCTAAAACCTCCATATATGCTGCAGGTTTGTTTGTATATAAATAATCAATCATCACTGAAGTATTATCAAAAAAAGCAAAATCAACTAAAGTGAAAACATCATTGATATCATCTTCACCCATATAATAAGCATTTGAAGATTGACTTATTATCTGTAAAATCTCGTTATTTGCACTTAAGGCATCTTCATCTCTTGTTCCAAGAGCTGAGTGTGGTTTGTAAATCAGAATATTGTTCTTATTTTTTAAAATTTCTTTTACTAAAGTTACTCCATATAAAGGAACAGAAGTATAATTCATACTAGGGTGAGTTGCCTCCCAAGTTGGAGCATATAAAATAACTCTTTGTTTTTTATTCTTTTTTATTTCTAGTTGATTAATAAAATCAAGTTGAGGACGACCTACTTTTATAAATTTTTCAGAGTTAAAATTCAATAAATATTCAGCATATCTATCTACACCTCTTTGTCCAACAGTAAAAATATAATCATAAGCTTGAGATTGATTAGATCTCATTGACTCTTTTTCACTCTCCCCATGATTTAAATGAATATGATAACCTCTACTATATCTAAGTGCTTGAAAATTTTTAAGTGAATTATTTATATACAAAGTAATAGAAAATTCATTTTCTTGATACAGTTCAATTAAATTTGTAAAATCTTGTATATATACAACTTCAAAAACTTGCTCTTTGATAAAATGTAAATATACTTCATAATCAGTAATTACATACAACAGTTTGTGTTTTTTATTTAGTTCTTCAAAAGGCTTTTGCCATTGTTTGATTTGATAGTATGAATTTATACCACCACAAAAATAGGCAACTATCTCACAATTTTTATAATTCAAATTTGACTCTTATAATGTTTTAATTTTTTCTATTATTTCAGTAGTTGAAATATCAGGTGTCCTTGGTAAGTACATAACTTCGCAAATATCGTTAAACTCATCAAACTTACCTGCCCAATCACATCCCATAATTAAACAATCAGCTTTATGTTTTAGAATATACTCTCTTTTCAACTCTAAAGACTCTTCTAAAAAGACATCATCAACAAAGTTTAATGAAGATATTATATCCATTCTCTCTTTTTCTGAAAAAACAGGATTTCTACCTTTCTTCTTGTAATTTAACGCATCAGAAGAGACACCAACAATAAGTTCATCTGCATGATTAGCAGCTCTTTCTAAAATTTTCAAATGACCGTAATGAAATACATCAAATGTCCCAAAAGTCAAAATTCTTTTCATTCACTCTCCCAATTTAATTTTTATAAATAAAACTATAAAAATGGAATTATAATCAAAAAAAATGTAATATAAAGGGATTTACATTTATATTACTTTTATTTGAATTTTTCAAAAACATTTCATTTTTTATAGAGAAAGCTTATAAAAAATATATGATTGTATACTTAAAAATAAAATCGTAAATTATAAATTAATCTAATTTTTAGGAAGAAGTTTTGTATAAGTTTTTATTATAAAAGAAGCTTTTAGAACTATTTTCTAAAGCTTCTTTTAGCATCTCTTTTTGTAGTTTTTTTAGATTTTGCACCACTTTTTTTAGGAGCATCTTCTCTTGCAGTTTGTTTCTTTTTATAGTGACCTTTTTTTTCACTCAAAGTCATTTTCTTTTTCATAGGTTTTTGTCTAGGTTGTCTATCTTTTAAAGGAAAATCTTCATGTATTTCTCTTTTTACATTTAGTCTTAAATCTCTTTCAATCTTGCTAAAATGGTTATAGTCCTCAACTGTAAGCATACTTATTACAGTTCCTTTATTTCCAGCACGTCCAGTTCTCCCTACTCTATGAGTAAACTCATCAGTCGCTTCAGGAAGAGTATAATTTATAACTAAAGGAAGTTCTTTAATATCAAGTCCACGTGCAGCAATATCAGTAGCAACTAAAACTTTTACTTTCTTACTTCTAAAGTCCTTGATAGCTTGTACTCTGTTTTTATATTCTACATCACCATGAATAGCAGCTATTTTAATTCCTTGAGATCTAAAGTATTCAAAAGCTGCATTTGCACTATCTTTTTTATTTACGAAAAGTAACACTTGTTCATGTTTAGTTGTTTTCAAAATATGAGCAACAAGTTCTTTTTTTCTTTTTACATCTACTTTAAAAGCTTCATGTTTAATAATATCAACTCTATCTCGTCTATCATGAATTTGAACAGTTACAGGGTCTCTTAAAAACTCTTTTGCAAGTTTCCTAATATTTTGAGAAACTGTTGCTGAACACATTACTATTTGTCTATAAGGAGAACATAAAGAGAAGATAGTTTCAATCTCTTTTATAAAGCCCATCTCAAGCATAGTATCTGCTTCATCTAAAACAATAAAATTAACAGAACTTAAATCAATAAGTTCATCACGTTCTAAATCAAGTAATCTTCCAGCAGTAGCAACAACAATATCAATTCCACCACTTAAAGTTTCACCTTGCTTTGTTCTGCTAGTTCCACCCATGATTTTAGTATGTTTTACTTTTAAATGTTTTCCATACTCAGAAAGTGATTTAGATACTTGTTCTACAAGCTCACGTGTTGGAACTAAAATAAGTCCTCTTAACACTCTATTGTTAAAGTTTAGGTCATTGTTAACTTTATTTAACATAGGCAATACGTATGAAGCTGTCTTACCAGTACCTGATTTAGAAGCTGCAATTACATCTATCTTTTTATTTATAATAGGTATTACTTTTCTTTGTACTGCTGTTGGATTTTCATAACCTTGGTCTTCAATTGCTTTGTTTATTGAAGAATGAAAATTAAATTCTATAAATTTTTTGATAGGATTCCTTTAAAATATGCTTGCCATTTCATCATCTAAGTAAGCATCTATTTTTTCAATCAGTTTTTCAAATGAAATTTTACCTTCTTTATTAAATAAAACAACCTCTTCTCCAAATTCATCTTTTATATGATGTTCTGTTTTTAACACTTTTTCATATAAATCTTGAATATCTTCGGGTGAATCATCTTTGTTGTATAAAAACCAATTTGCTGTTGTATCATCTAATCTAATAAGACCATATGTTTTTTCATCATCTATATAATCTTGTATAGTTCCATTTTCAAACTCTACACCAACAACAATATCATTTTCGTTTAATATCATTTCCATTAATAAAAACCTTTAAAACTGTTTATAATTTCGCGATGATAGCGTGTTTTTGATTAAAAGTAAAGCTTTCCAAACTTATCAACATAAGTAAGATAGATTCTCAAATCTAATTCATATTGGTGATATGATGGTTCCATATAAGTACAAAGTTTATAAAAAGCTTTATCATGACTTTTTTCTTTTATATGTGATAGCTCATGAACAATAATCATTCGTAAAAACTCTTCTGGACAATTTTTAAACATAGAAGCTACTCTAATCTCATTTTTACTTTTTAACTTTCCACCTTGAACTCGTGAGATAAAGGTGTGTAAACCAAGTGCATCATTGATAACATTTATCTTTCCATCATAAATTACTTTACTAAGAGGAAGTGATTTTTTTAAAAAATTATTTTTTAAATCAATCGTATAATCATACAAAGCTTTATCGCTTTTTATATCATGAGATTTTGGATAATTTTTCAGTAAATATTTGTCTAATTTTTTGTCACTTATTAGTTGTTGTACTTGCGTTTTGATATGAGAAGGATAATGTTCTAAATATTTTAATGACTTCATAGCTGCAATTTTATCATAATATATAATTTTTTTGTTAAAATTTGTAGAAATAAAAGCTTAAGAAAAAGAGAAAAAATATGCAATTTGATGGATTTAAAGAAGAAGCCCTAACATTTTTAAATGAAATAGAACATAATAACAACAAAGTATGGTTTGAAGCAAATAGACACAGATGGGAAAAAATAATACTTGAACCAAATAAAGCCTATGTAGAAGAAATGGGGGAACACCTTATAGCTTTAGCTCCATTTATAAAAGCTCAACCAAAAGCAGGAGGTTCTTTATTTAAAATATATAGAGATACTAGATTTTCACATGATAAAACACCAATAAAAATCAAAATAGGAATTATGTTTTGGCAAGGAGTTCTACATAGAATGAAATGTCCATGTTTTTATATGCAATACAAAGAAAAAGAAGTATTTTTAGGTACAGGGATAAGAGTATTTAAAGAAGAGCTTCTTAAAAACTATAGAGAGTATATAAAAGTTGAAAAAAATGCAAAAGCCTTACACGATATTATTGAAGATTTAAAACAAAAAGGTATTACTATTCCTGAACCTCATTATAAAAGAATTCCAGCAGGATTTGATAAAGAAAATAAATATGCCTATCTTGCAAAATATAATGGTATGTTCGTAAACAAAACTTTTAAGCCAAATAAAACTTTCCATTCTAAGAAAATAATAAACTACAACTTCAAATTCTATGACTCAACATTAGAGCTTTTTAATTGGCTTGATGAGTTTATAAAAAGTATAAAAAAGTAATTATTTTTACAAATTCCTTATTTTTATACATTAATATAATGAAAAATAATTATTTTTAAGTTATTAGTTACTATAATCAATATATTATTAATTTAAAGAAAGGCTTAAAATGTCTATTGATTTAGGGATAAATGAAGTTAAACTGGACCCGACAAGTATGATAGTTACTGAAACAAATGAAAAAGGCATTATCCAATATGCTAGTAAAGACTTTTGTAAAATCTCAGGATTTTCAAAAGAAGAACTTATTGGACAACCTCACAATATGATTAGGCATAATTTTATGCCAAAAGCCGCCTTTGCTGACCTTTGGAGTACTATTCAATCTGGCAAAAAATGGGTAGGTATAGTAATAAATAGAACTAAAGATGGTGGTTACTACTGGGTAAAAGCAATTGTTTTCCCTTCAAAATATGTTGATGGAAGTACCAAATATATCTCTGTTAGGGTTATGCCTTCACAAAAAGAGATTGATGCTGTGCTTGAATTATATCCAACAATGGATTAGGAGAAAAAATGTTTAAAAATACTAGAATCGGAACAAAAATATTTATTTCATCATCAATTGGAATACTTGCTTTAATAATCATAATAGGAACAACACTTGGTGGTTTACATAAGATTAGACTTGAAATCAATGAAATTGATAATTATTTAGTGCCTATAAATACAATAATCACTGAATTAGAAAGAGATATATTAAAAGAAGAAATTTTAGCATATCAACTTGTTATTGCAGGGAAAGATGTAAAATCAAAAAAATATATTGATTTAGAAAAAAAAATAGAAGAACTTGAACATGAAACAGAAAAAGTCATAAAGAAAACTAGAGTTTTACTTTTAGATGCTGAAAAAAATACTATTTCAGATGAAATAAAAAAAGACTACCAAACATTATTAAAAATTTTAACAAGGTTAGAAAAAAAGCAAAAAGAATTTGAAGTCTCAATAAAAAAGTTTGAAACGCATTTAAAAGAAGGTGATCTCTCACACTATGATGAAGAGTTAAACGAAATTAAATCTGAATTAATACAAATGGAACATGATACAGAAGAGATGATAAAAAATGCTAATAGAGCTTTAGCATATGTTGTTCATCAAAGTGAAGAACATGAAGAACAATTAGAAAATTTACTTTGGATAATTAGTGTTATAACTTTTATTATTGTAATAATATCAGCGTTAATACTTATAAGAAATATTAAAAGTTCTATTAATATTTTCAATAAAAACTTATTACATTTTTTTAGATTTTTAGATAGAGAGACAAATGAACTTGAACTAGCAAAAAATACTACGCAAGATGAATTAGGAGAAATGAATAAATTATTAAGAAGTAAGATGGAAAAAATTCAAGATGAAATGGAATCTGATTTGGGTGCATTTGGTGAAATCATGAGTTTTAGTGAAAAAATGGCAGATGGACAATTTACTTCAAGAATTATATTAAAAGCTGCTAACCCTAGAATAAATCACGTAGTAGGTGCTTTAAATGATTTAGCAAAAATTTTACAAAAAAACAATGATGAGATTTTAAAAATACTAAAAGAGTATAAAGAGTATAAATACGTAAATAGAATAGATGATAATGGTCTAGGAGGATATTTAAAATCAATTGCAGAAGGAACAAACTTCTTAGGCGATGCAATTTGTCAAATGCTAACTGAAAACAAGAAAAATGGACTTACTCTTACAAATTCTAGTAATAATTTACTTGAAAATGTAAATACTTTAAATATGAACTCAAATGATGCAGCGGCAAGACTTGAAGAAACAGCAGCTGCAGCAGAACAAGTTGCAAGTAACATAGCAAGTAATACTGAAAATGTAGTTCAAATGGCTTCTTATGCAAATATGTTAACAACAGCAGCTAAAGATGGTGAAAGACTAGCAGAAGAAACTACTTCAGCAATGAATACAATTGATGAACAAGTTACTGCAATTAGTGAAGCTATTTCAGTAATTGATCAAATTGCATTTCAAACAAATATCTTATCATTAAATGCAGCAGTTGAAGCAGCAACAGCAGGTGAAGCAGGAAAAGGTTTTGCAGTTGTTGCCCAAGAAGTAAGAAACCTAGCAGCAAGAAGTGCAGAAGCAGCAAATGAAATCAAAGCTTTAGTAGAAAATGCAACTTCAAAAGCAACAGATGGTAAAAATATTTCAGAAAAAATGATTAAAGGATACAATGGTCTTAATGAAAACATCTCTAATACTATTGAATTGATTAATCAAGTTGAATCATCTAGTAAAGAACAAAAAGTCGGAGTAGAACAAATCAATGACTCTATTAATTCTTTAGATGCACAAACTCAGAAAAATGCAGCAATTGCAGCACAAGCAAATGATACAGCAAAAGAATCAAATGCACTAGCACAATTGATTCTTGAAAAAGCAGAAGAAAAAGAATTTATAGAAAAATAAACTATTTGGTGTACTATTCTCTTTTATCAAAATGTTGATAATCTTTTATAGTACGCCAATCTCCTCCCCAAACCCATCTATATTTTTTAAATACTTTTACAATATAATCATCTTTTAAAATCATTGATTTATCATTTGGATTATCTAAATTTATATGAGCTCTCTTTTCATATTTTAGTGACTCTTTATGGGATATATTTCCAGTTTTTGAGATATATGGATTTTGAATAGGATTTATATCAATAGCTTTACCATAAGCATGTCTTGACCATTTTGTAGTACCTTCAATATTTCTACAGTTATATGCAGAAGTATTATTTGCTTCTATTGAATCAAAATCATTTCCTTTGTAGTTTGAAACTAATTCCATTTTATATATAGGGTATTTCGTTTCATATAGTTTTTTAAAAATATCAACTATCTCAATAGAGACATCTTTATGAACTATTAGCTCCCCTATTTTTGTATTACCTTCAAAATCTATATAACTTAGGTTTAAATATCTTAAATTATTTAGTTCTATAGGACAATCTTTTTTATAAGAGTTTCCTTCAATCATCCGCTTTTTTATTTCTGTTGTTATATTTGTTATTTTATAATTATACTCTGCAAATAATATTGAAGAAAATAAAAATATTGTAAATAAAACTTTGATTTTTTTTCCTTTTTGATTTTTTATCTTTAAAAAATAACATAATATTGCATTAGTTATATACTTTTGATAAAATAACTTCAATGAAGAAAAAAATATTTACTCTTGGACTAATTTTTACACTAACTGGATGTGGTATAAATGATGCCATAAATATCACCACAGCAGTAATAAGTAAAAACCCATCAGCAGCTTTCAAATCTATTGCTCAATCAAAAGCCCTAGGATATACTATAAATCCAAAACGTCTATCGAATGACTTAGAGTTTATTAGCTCTTTACTTGATGATATAACTTCTGTATGGGGAGAAGGCAATGAAAAACTGCCAAAAGAAAAAGAGTATGTAAAATATATGCAAAACTACAAAAGTAGAGCTTTGATTGATTTTGATAAAGGTATTGTAACTGTTGAGACAATCGATACAAAAAATACCAGACGTAGTTTAACAAATGCAATTATCACAACCCTTCTTCTACCTGATGACCCAAGAGCTGTTGATTTGTTTGGAACAAGTGAAGTTAAACTGGGTGCCACTCCTTATTTACTAGGAGAGATAAAAGATGATAAAAACGAAAATATAAGATACGAATGGAGAGCAAATAGATTTGCCGAGATTCTAATAAATAAACAATTAAAAGAAAAAACAATTAAAAAAGAGGGAAAAAATCTTACTGTATATTACGTAAATATCCCTATGGTTAAAGACCATGCCTCAATAAGAGTCGCAAAGTTTCAACCATTAGTAAATAAATATGCAAGAAAATTTAATGTCAGTAAAAATTTAATCAATGCAATAATAAAAACAGAAAGTAACTTTAATCAATTTGCAATAAGCAGTGCTGGGGCTTTAGGACTTATGCAAATAGTTCCAACAAGTGCAGGAAGAGACGCATACAAACATACTAAAGGCTCAAGCTGGACACCATCAAAAGAATATCTCTTTGATGCAAAAAACAATATAGAACTAGGAAGTGCCTATATTCAACTTCTGAATTCAAAATATTTAAACGGAATATATAATCAAGTTTCTAAAGAGTATTGTGTAATTAGTGCTTACAATACTGGAAGTGGAAATGTTTTAAAAACATTCTCTACAGACAATAAAAAAGCAAAAGATTTGATAAATAGAAAAACACCCTCAGAAGTTTATAATACACTAAAAAATAAACTTCCTTATAAAGAAACAAGAAGATATTTACAAAAAGTAATAAACTATAAAAAAGAGTTTGTAAACTTATAAAATCTACTCTTTTCGTTTTTTCTTTCTATCATTCATCTTTTCTAAAAGTGCAGAAGTAAAAATACTTCCTGGTATTGCATATAAAGCAATTCCTAAAAAACTTACAATCGCAGTTAATACTCTACCTACTGCAGTTATTGGATACATATCACCATAACCAACTGTTGTAAAAGTTATAACAGCCCACCACATAGTTGTTAACATACTTGAAAATACTTCTGGTTGAACTTCTTTTTCAAAATGATACACAATAGGAGTTAGAGTTAAAACTACTACAGATAAACCTACAAAAATAAATATAAATTCTTCTTTTTTCTCTTTTAAAATACTAAATAAAAGATTATCAAACTCTGCATATTTTACTACTCTAAAAAGCTTAAATATTCTTATAATTCTTAATGCCCTTAAGAATCCTAAATCTAAGTTCAATAGTGACAAATAATATGGAAGTATTACAATCAAGTCAATAATCATAAAAGGTGTAAAAGCAAACTTGAACCGGCTTCTTTTATGATGATAATTTATACTATAAAGTCTTAGTACATATTCAAGGGTGAAAAGCATTACATTTATAGTATTTATAATATCAAATATCCCAAAGTAATCAGATAATGCTTTTTCTGTTTGTAAAAACATAATTATAATACTAACTATAATATTTAGAAAAATTAGTGAGTGTACTAATATTCCATATGCATGACTAGCTGGGTGTTCAAATATTGTATAAAGATGTTTTTTCAAATCTTTCATTGCCCTACTTTTTTACTCATTCGGTTCAATATCTCATAAGTTTTACTAACATCATAAGTTGCACTGTGGTAAGAATTTGGATCAAACTCAATACCATAATAGAAGCAAGTTTCATCTAGCTTTGGATTTTTAACATTTCCTCTTACATTTAAAGCTTTTACTATATGTTTATTCTCTTTCATAGTACAAAAATGATTTTCAAATTCTGCTATTTTATATAAATGTCGTAGCTCAAAACTTATATTATGAGCAATAAGTGTTTTTGCATCTTTACAAAAATCTACAAATTCTAAATCTTCACTAAAATAAGAACTATACGTAGCACCAGCCCTATGAGCTAGTATTTTTTCAGGAGTTAACTTATGAACTGCATAAGAGTATGGATTTACAGAATACCTAGATAAATAATATCTATGAAATTTATCCACTACTTTGTATTTAGTATCTTCTAACACCACTTTAACAGCAGCAACTTCTATAACATCATGTTCATTTGTTGTATTTGTTTCAAAATCTAATATAATCATTTGGAATTATATTGCAGTTTTGCTAAATATAGAACATTTATTATTTTACTTTAAATTTTATTTATTAGGCTATACTGATTGTATAATCCGAGAAAAGGAGACACAATGTCAAAAGGAAAAGACGTAAAAAAGGCAGCTAAAACAGCACCTGCAAAATCAATGAAAGAAAAAAGAGCTGAAAAAAAAGCAAAAAAAGCTTCAAAATAATATACAAATAAAAAGATTAAAAAGGAAATACTATCGCTAAAACAAACTATTCTTATGAAAAACGTGCAAAAGAACTAGAAAAACAAAAGAAAAAAGAAGAAAAACGTAAAAAGAAATTAGCTCAAAAAGCTGAAGGAACAGAAGAAGAAAATACAGAAAATCAGACAGAATCTGATTCATAAAATACTTGTATAAATGGGTTCTTTTTAGTTTAATACTTTAAAACCCATTCTTTTTTTATAAAAAAAATCCAAATAACAATCCTAACAATTTTTTATCAAACCTCCTAATTAGTCTTATCATAACTTTTTCAAAAAACTTTTTAAAACTTCTCTTTAAGTACCTAAAAAATGAATTTGTTTTTCACAATAAATTTATTTCAAAATGTTATAACAATTTGAGATAATTTTAAGCTTGATTTTGTATAATTCGCACCCAAAAAATCAAATAGGAGAAAAATGAGAATAACAATCACAAGCCACGAGTTTGACGCAATCCAAAAAATATTAGTACAAAATGATACATCGTTATATAATAGATTTAACGAAGAGTTTAAAAAATCGATTTTATCATGTACACCAAAGAAAATAAAAGCCACAAATAAAGCAAATATGGCAAAAAGAAAAAAAAGTAGAAATGCAATAACAAATGCAGTAAATATGTTAAGATTTGAAGATAAAAAAATCACAGTTTATAGTGTCGCTAAAACAGCAGAAATTAGCTATAACACTGCAAAACAATACAAAGATTTTATTCTCGCACAATAAAATACAAATACAAATTTACAAATAAACTTCTATACAAAAAAAGGAAGTTTATTTTGTATCTTTCAAAATGATATAATAAAATGAAACTATAGACCACTTAACAAATAGGCTTAAAAAGCCGTTTTTTAGACGCATACAAATTGTAATATTTCAAAATGATATAACAATATTTTAGTTTTTAAACTTTTTATTTAGAATTGTCACAAGCTCTAAATAGCTTGTTTTATTTTATAAATCTTTACTTTTTTTCAATATGATATATCAAAATGAAAGAAAACAAGTTTTATAGTAGAACCTATAGAAAGTAAATATTTTGATATTTACAAAATGTAATATTTCAAAATGATATAACCTACTCTATCAAAAAATTTAATAATATATAATTTGATATAATAAAAATAATATATAAAAAAGGTATTTTATGGAATTGATCACGTCTACTAATAATCACTCTATAGCAGTGATGTTATTGACAGCTTTAGCACTATTTTTATTTACACGTGAAAAGATTCCCTTGGAAACTTCTAGTCTTTTTATTATCGTTGCATTAACTGTAGGTTTTACAATTTTTCCTTATGAGTATGAAAATACACAAATCCATGCTTTAGATTTTTTCTCTGGCTTTGGACATGAAGCGTTAATAGCTGTTTGCGCTTTAATGATTGCAGGGCAAGGATTAGTAAGAACTGGTGCATTAGAGCCCGTAGGAAGAGTATTATCAAGACTATGGGGCAGCTATCCTAAGCTATCTCTACTTCTTACTTTAATAGTAGGTGCGACATTAAGTGCCTTTGTAAACAATGTACCTATTGTAATTTTATTATTACCAATCTTGACCGCTGTTTCTATAAAAACAAAGAGTTCTGCTTCAAAAGTTTTGATGCCTATGGGATTTGCTACATTAATAGGTGGGATGAGTACTACTATTGGAACATCTACAAATTTATTAGTTGTTTCAGTTGCGGTAGATATGGGAATGAAAGACTTTGGTATGTTTGACTTTTTTCTTCCAGTTTTAATTGCAGGTTCATTTGCCATGCTTTACTTATGGTTAATCGTTCCTTATTTTATAAAAGAGAGACAAGCACCACTTACTGATACTTCACCTAGAGTATTTACTGCAAAATTGATGATTTCGGAAGATTCTAATTCAAAAGATCAACCACTAAACGAACTAATTGAAAAAACTGATGGGATGATGAAAGTTCTAAGAATCCATAGAAACAACACGGATATGTATATTTTGCCAAATTCAAATACAATAATCAAAGCTGAAGATATGTTAGTAGTAGAAGATACTCCTGAAAATCTAAAAAGCTATGAAACAATTCTTGAAGCAGTTCTATATAGTAGTTTAGGTGCAGTTGATGAAGAGCATCCTTTGATGGCAGAAGAACAACAAATAGCAGAAGTTATCATCTCTCAAGGTTCAAGATTAAACAATACAACTCTATCTCAAAGTAGATTTTTACGAAGACACAACCTAGTAGCTTTAGCCTTACATCGTTCAGGTAAAAAAACAGAAACAATTTTAAAAAATATATCAGATGTAACACTAAAAATAGGTGATGTTCTATTAATACAAGGAAAGAGTGAACATATTCTAGAACTAAAACAAGCTAGAGAACTATTAGTTTTAGATGCAACCTCTGATTTAACCCATACAAAACAAGCACCTTTAGCATTTTTAATCATGTTTGGTATCGTTGCAATTGCAGCTTTAGGAATACTTCCAATTGCAATAAGTGCAACACTTGGTGTGCTTTTGATGTTTTTAACCTCTTGTATAAATTGGAAAGATGCTTCATCAGCTTTAAATACACAAGTTATACTAATCGTCGTTGCTTCGCTAGCTTTAGGAACAGCACTTCTAAAAACTGGAGCAGCATCCTATCTAGCATATTTATTTGTATCTGCAATGGATGGCATGTCCACAACCTTTATGCTAAGTGGATTGATGTTACTAATGGCAATCATGACAAATATAGTATCAAACAACGCAGCAGCAGTAATAGGAACTCCTATTGCAATAGGAATAGCACAACAACTAAACTTACCAGCAGAACCTTTTGTCCTAGCAGTTCTTTTTGGAGCAAATATGAGTTATGCTACACCAATGGCATATAAAACAAATCTTTTAGTTATGACAGCAGGAGGATATACTTTTGGGGACTTCTTAAAAGTTGGTATTCCTTTGACTTTTATAATGTGGATAACATTCTCTTGGTTATTGCCTGTGTTATATAATTTGTAGTTAAATATGTTAAAATCAACTTTTAAAACTATATATGTTTCAAGGTGTGATTTGTGTCTATATTTACTTTACAATCTTTAGCTGGTGGTTTTCTAGATGAAGATTTAGAACACTTTAATAAAATTTTTGATGATTGGTGTATTCAATTTGAGAGTTATGAAGATGCTATGGACATCATGCAAACTCTAGAAAATCAAGAATCTATAGATATTGTTGAAATAACACCATTAAGCTATCCAAAATATTTTTTTAATACTCTACAAGGTACTATATACACAACACGTCAAATTGAAGATAAAATTGTTTGTGTTGTAGAACCAACTATAGGTGCTAGTTTTAGAATTGCAATATGTGACCTAAAAACAAAAAAAGTAAGACTTACAAAGACTCGATACAAAACTATACCAAGTGTTGAAGGTGCATTTGCACATTTTGGTGAATAGTTATTAAAAATAAGGAAATTTATGAATGAAAATATGATTTATATACTAGTTGCACTAGCAATTTTTATAGCCTATAGAAAATACACTCAATACAAGGTATTAAAACTTGTCCCATCTCTTCTTAAAGAAGGTGGAAAAATTATTGATGTTAGAAGTACTGATGAATTTGCAATAGCTCATAAAGATGGAAGTATCAACATCCCACTAGATTCACTAAAAAAAAGAATAAAAGAGCTAGATAATACTAAGCCTGTAATTCTTTGTTGTGCAAGTGGAAGTCGAAGTGGATTAGCAAAACGACTTTTAATGGCTAATAAATTTGAAAATGTTCATAATGCAGGGACATGGAGAGCTCTTACAAAAATTTAGTAAACAATCCCTACTCTTTGTTTACGACGAACAACTCACATGAGATATTCCACCTACTTCAAAAAACTCTGAAGGTTTCAATCTATAGTATTTCTCTTCTATTTCTTTAGATTGTTCAGAGTATGGCTGTGTCATTATTTCTTGAAGTTCTCGAACTAAAGAATAATCACCCTCTTTAGCCTTTTTATATGCAGGAACTAAAATCCACTCTCTTAAAATATATTTTGGATTTACTAGTTTCATTTCAGATGAAAGTTCATGAGAATCAATACTATTGATTTGTAACTTCCATTTTTCAAACCACTGAGACCAACGATTAATAATAACTTCATCTAAGTTTTCATTATAGAAACTTTTTTTAATTGGCTCAATATCTTCAGGTACTTCTGAAAGTTCACGGAAAAAGATAGTATAGTCAATATTAGTTTGTATCATAAGTGTTTTAAGCTCACTAAACAACTCTTGGTCAAAAGCCTTAAGTCCAAGTTTTTTAGCCCACATTTTTTCCATCTCTTCTTGCATCACATAAAGAAAGTCTCTTCTAATTTTATTTAGTTCTACAAGATATTCTTCTTGTCCTATTAACAACTGCTGTAATGCAGTATAAAACATATGAAAGTTTTTTTCAGCAGCAGCTGGTTGATTTAAAAATGAAAAATGCTGTCCACCACCTGTCCACGACTGATAACTTGGGTCAAATAAATCAATAAAACCAAATGGACCATAATCAAGTGTAAATCCACCAACAGCAGTATTATCACTATTGAAATTTCCTTGACAAAATCCTACTCTAACCCAGTTTGCCACAAGAGAGGTTAAACGTCTTCTAAACTCTTTTGCTAAAACTATCACTTTTTCTTCTAAACTTAAACTACTATCTATAACTTCACTATACTCACGCTCAATTAGATGTAAAACTAACTTTTCAAGTTCTTCTCTAGCTTCTAGATGTTCATTTTTACGAGTACGTCTTGCAAAAAGCTCTAATTGCCCTACTCTTATAAAAGAAGGTGCAACACGTGTCGAGATAGCAACAGATTCAGAAACCATAATATCAGCATCCCACGAGCGAGAATCATCTCTATACCACGATCTTTGGACTTTTTCTGTCTTAGAAGTATATAAACTTAAAGAACGTGATGTAGGAATTCCAAGAGAATGCATATGTTCCTGAGCTAAAAACTCGCGAACACTAGAACGTAACACCGCTCTTCCATCAGCTCCTCTACAATATGGTGTTTTACCTCCACCTTTTAATTGCATTTCCCATCTCTTTCCACCAGTTACTACTTCAAGTACTGAAATTGCCCGACCATCGCCATATCCATTTCCAGTTTGAAATGGACACTGAGCAATATATTCAGTACCATAAATAGAAAGAGCATATCCACAAGCCCAGCCAAGCTTACTCATAGGTTCTGGGACATTTGATATATCACCTGAAAACATACTAATGAAATCAGGAGATAGAGCTAAACTATCATCAAAGCCTAACTCCCTAAAAAACTCTTTACTATGTGCAATATACTCTGGGTTGGCTATAGGTGTTGGCTTAACAGGAACAAAATGACCTGAAAAGACTTGTCTTGGAAAATAGTCAACTCCATCTGTGGTAGCATCTGGGTCACTGTTTAATGTATTTATTAATGAATAATCAGAAAATTTAGCTATATCTGAAAGTGTTTTGATAGTTGGTTGGTTTTGTTTTAATTCGTTCATATATCTTCTCTATTTATAATGATTTTAGGGAAGTATACTAAGTTTTCTTCAGAGTAAATTCTAACTTTTGTATTAGAATCATAATTTAAAATTTTTTAAAGAGTACTGTTATTTTAAACTATTTGTATCTTTAATTCTTTTCCAAGGATGTTTGCAAAGTTTTGTAATGTAGATAGTTTTATATCTTGAGCATGGTTTTCTATTCTTGATATCGCTGATTTTTTTGTATGAAGCTTTGTAGCTAAATCTTCTTGAGTCATACCAGTTTCAACTCTAGCTTGTTTTAACATTTCTCCTATCTTAAACTCTTCGTAACCCTTATCAAAGTTTTCGGCGAACTCTTTATCTAGTTTCTTTCTTTTTTCTATATATTTTTGTAAATCACTCATCTTCTAAGTACTCCTTTTTCCTTCTTTTGGCTAATTCAATTTCTTTTAGAGGTGTCTTTTGATCTTTTTTCCTAAAAGCATTTGTCAAAATAACAAAGTTACCTTTATGCTCAAAACCAAGAAACCTAAAACTATTATTTGTATACTGAACACGAATTTCAAAGATGTCATCTGTATTTACTAGTTTTTTATAAAATTTTGTAGATACGATATTTGATTCTTCAATCAGTTGTAAAACCCAAGTTACTTTTTGAACTTCTTTTACATTTAAAGAGTTTAAAAAATCGTCAATTGGACTTTTCCCTAATTTAGTTTTGTAAAATAAGATCTCTTTCATAAAATGTTAACATATAAGTTAACTTTTGTCAATATTGAACTCATATACTCTTCCTTTTTAATATATAAAAATATTATCTAAAAAAGCGGATTTGGTTTAAAAATATTTCATTTTGTAATGTTTTAGATTATTTTTGAGAAACAAAGCTATTATTTTATAAAAAGAAGAATATGAATGTTTTTTATTATTAATCAATATAAACAACTACTTGCATTTGTAACTGAAATATGGTACTATAATTATGAGTAAAAAAGATAAACTTTTAATAAAATTCTTGGAGAATCCTCCAAGAAAAAATTTAACATTTAAAGAATTGAGTTCTTTATTTAACTCTTTAGGTTTTAAAAAGATTGAAGGTGCTGGTTCAGCTGTGAAGTTTTACAATAAAGAAAAAGATTTACTTATAAATCTTCATAAACCACACCCAAATGATATTTTAAAAGTTTATATTATAAAACAGATACAAAATAAATTAAAGGAGATTATCTAGATGTCAAATACTATTGAATACAACGGATATATTGGTACTATTGAATACTCTCAAGAAGACAAATGCTTTTTTGGTAAATTAGATATGATAAATGACCTAGTAACTTTTGAAGCTAATAATGCAGATGATTTAGAAGAAAACTTTAGAAATTCAGTTGATGAATACATAGAAACTTGCAAACAACTAGGACGTGAACCACAAAAAGCTTTTAAGGGTGTTTTCAATGTAAGAACAGGAAGCGAACTACATATGGCTGCTGTTAGAAATGCTTTGAAAATGGGTATTTCTTTGAACTCATATATCAAGATTCTTATTGAGAAAGATGTGAAACTATCTTTGAGTTAAGATAGTTTAATAATACTGTAAAAGTAACAGTTCTTAGTTATTCCAATTTCTAAGCTTCATCACTTTTAACACTCAAACTATCTTTACTATTTAAAGTCTTTTTTTCTTCACTCTTTATTTTTCTTTCAACTTTTTTAATGTCTTTTTCTGGAGCTATTTTTTCAGGAACTATACCTCTAGATAATAAGGTATCTCTCACTGCTTTATTATTTGTAATGTGTTCATTTGAAATTTTTGTTTCGGTATTCATCAACTTATCTTTTGCATTATAAATAGTAATTTCAGTTGCAAAATCTTTTGCTTTTAGTAATATTGTAGGCATAAAATCTGCTAAAGGTTTTGATTTATTTATATCCCATTTTTCTTTCATTTCTTGAGTAGTATGATTAAAAAGTGCTTTATCTCCTTTGCTTCTAATAAATGCAAAGTTTTCATTTTTTCCTGTTTGTTCATATATTACTTGCGATAATTCTTTTTCTGTTTGAGATAGTTTTTTTCTAGCTTCTACTCTTTCTTGTTCTAATATTCGTTGTTCTATTAATTCTGCTTTTCTTGTCTGTATTGCAAAATATGTTTGAGCAAAAGCTATTTGTTCTTTTTTACTATCTCCATTTTGAGCTATTAGATAACAAGCATATCTAGTAAGCATAATATCTTCTATCGTTTTTTCAGCATTCTTAGGCATTTGTATCGTTTTCCCGACATCGGCAAAATGATCTTCAACTTCTTGTCCTGAAACTTCGCAAGCTGTTTTTGCTTTAAATATTACATTTTTAAAATTATCCCATTTTGTATATCCTAAAAGTTGTTGTAAATCTCTTGCAAACCAAAAAGAAACTCTATCTTCTGTCTGATTTGATACTGATTCAAAATTGTTTGTCAAAGAAGTAATAATCTCACTCTCCATATATAAAATCCTTTTTTTTCTTATATAATAACACTAAAATAGATTTTTATTAAAAAATATATCATTTTGCAATATTATTTAATAACTTCTTTCAACTTTTCTAATACCTTAACCATCGCCAAAGTATCCAACTTACAATACTCAATAAGCGAATTTCTCATTTTCTGTTTCTCTCCCTCTTCCATCTTACTAATATTTGCAAAGGCATTCATAGCTTGACTTCCATTTTGTACTCCATCTAATTCTTTATATGCTTTTGCAAACTCTGGAACTAAAGCTGGTAATACATATTTGATAGAATAACTTCCATTCATAGATGGTGTTACGTAGTATTTCTTTTGGAAAGGTATCATCAGGTCTTTCATATTTTCATTTATACTTAGAAGATGAATACTAAGTTCTGGATATAAACTTGCTAATCTTTTTATAACACCTTTTTCAAAGCTCATGTTATAAGCTAATACTGTTACATCATTTGGAATATCAGAACAAAGTCTTTTAGCTATTTCAATTCTTGGGTCAATACCATCTTTGGCTAAATACTCTTTATGTTCTAGTGTTCCATCTGCATACTCTATATGAAGTGAATATTGAAATGGTATTTGTTGATATGGACTAATACCTTTAAACTCTGGTATAGCTTGTTGGAATGTTTCAAAATCTAAGTGATAGATAGGATAAGTTAGAGTATCTACGAATTCTTTTATTTTTTCTTTATTTATAAAAGTCTCTTTTGACTTGTAGTTTTCTACTGCTTGTTTTTGATTTTCTGTCATAGCAAAGTCATCTGGTATATCTTCTATTTTTGTTATACCTTCTGTATATAACTCTACTTGTTTTTTACTTCCTAGATTGAAGATATTAAAAATAGAGTATTCAGGTATAGCTCTTTGTATTTTCCAACAATAATCTTTTGCATCACAAACATATGGATTATGACAATGTTTTCCTATATCAATATTTGGTTCATTTATTTTATCTTCTAGTACTATTTCAAACTCTTTTAAAATAGTAGGAATATTCTCTTGTAAAGCTACAACTTCATCTGTAACATCTGCAATAGTAAAAAGCTTATCTAACTCTAAAGTATTACCTCTTACATAAGAGCTATTGATATGTACTACATTTGCAGTTTTAATTAAAAACCCAAGTTGTTTTAGTACATAATATTGAATTGAAGTATCATGAACATATATATCTTTTACTGAGGATGAACTTTTTACTTCATAGATAGAAACTACATTATTTTCATGTATTTCTAATACATCTACTAAGACCAAAATACCATTGAAGTTAAAAGTAGCTTCATAGATATATTTGATACCATCATTTATATGTTTGGTGGTTTGGTCAATCATTTCATCAAAGTTTGTAGTATATGGTATTTCTACTCCATTTTGGAAAAGCTCGCAAGCTAAATCCCCTACTACATTTCCCGTTTCAAATCTAGCTAGTGCTGTTTCATCTGGTGGGGTTAATACTTCTTTCTTGTACTTTTTTAGCCAAAGTGCTTTTGGGCATTGGATGCCTTTTGTGTAGAGGGATTTAGATAAATTCATTTTATTTTTCATAATTTCTTATCCCTCTAAAATAACTATTATCATTATAAAAACAACCGAACATATCACTAAAGTATGGTATCTCCTCCTTTCCTATAGCCATTGCTTTATACTGTAACTTCCAAAGTAATTCTGTCCAATATCTAACAATTTGGGCTAAATAAAGTTGACGATAAGGTGAAACAGAACTGTAAACTCCTGTTCTAAAACTACCTTCTCTAACATCACTAATTAAACCTCCATCTTCTGATGAATGCAAAACACTTGTAAATTGACCTGTTAACATATGAATTATATCAGCATTGTGAACTATTTTTTGTTTTTTCTTTTCTGAAATATGCTTATCAAATAGCTTAACATCGACTAAATTAAACCATAATGAAATAGGATTATTTTCTTGTGATGCATTTACTAAAACATTTAAATTTTCGTATCTATCTCTAGTAGCAAAATCAGATAATATATTTATCATATTCTTATGTATTTCACTATCTAAGCTATTCAAATAGTTAAAATTAAAATCATATTTTTCTTTTATCTCAACTGATTTCTTGTACAATTTATTAATATTATGTCCTAACTTTCTCAAAAATTTATCAGTTGGGAATTCACCATTATTTGAAATATAATAATCTAATAAAATACATAGTTTACTAATTCTCTCTAATCCCACACTTAAACTAATAAAAGACTGATAATATATTCCTTTTTTAGCATAATTTGCTTTTCTAATCTGTGTCACTCCTGAAGCTAAAATCTCGTATGCAAATGAACATTCTTTTGATAATGCATTAAATCTATTACTAAACATATTTACTCTTATAATTAAAATTGTTCTATATAAATTTGGTCATGCAGTATTTCTTTATTCCCCACCATATCTCTTAACCATAAAATACAATCAGCATTACTATTTTGTTCAATACTTTGCGCAAAAGTATATGCTTTAAATGGTTTGTCTTTTCCAGAAAAATCTAAACTAGGATCTAGTCGAACATGTGCATCTTCAAAATTTTGTTGATGAACATATCTTCTTGATAATCCATTTTTTATATTATTTGCATTCTCGACTTTTTCCCAAATTCGCTCATTTAAAGTCCATGCCGAATTAGTAATTTCTCTACCATCTCTAATTGATGTTCTTGTATCTACATCATGAATTACATAATGTTCAACTCTAAAGTGAGTTAAAACATCCTGAAAAAAAGGAATGTTATTTTTAGAACCTGTATTTACAACAAATATTTCTTCATTTGGATAAAATCGTTTTAATAAATCCCTGTAAACAATTGTCTCAGTATCACCTTCAACTAATATTACTTTATCAGCATAAAAAGATTCACAAATATGAGGGTTAAACCTATTTATCATTATCACTCTATCTCTTCTTTCATTATCATTCCCATTAAATAATATTGAATCTGCTTGATATGTTCTAACCATTCCATTTTCTTTAGCCACTCGAACTAAAGAAGAATGGTCTTTAGAAATATCAATCATCAAAGGAGAATGTGTTGCACATAAAATTTGATACGGGCTATTTTCTGAAAGTTCATATAAGCTTTCTCTTAATTTATATGCTATCTTAGGATGTAAAAATAACTCAGGTTCCTCGAATAATATTAAATACTCTTTTCTTGTCCCATTACTATTCCGTTTTAAAAATGTTAAAAAGTTAAATAAAGCTTGTCTAATTACACCATGTCCATGTGATGAAATTGCTTCTTCTCTATCTACCCCATCTTTTTGAACTAGTATCGAATGAGAGTTCTTTATAGCATCTTCAAGTTTTATTTTATCATCACCTTTAGGTTCAATTTTTAATACTAAATCTGTAAAAATACGACTAAATGCTTCATTAATTTGTCCGTTATACTCTGTAATCGCATCTGTTCCAATAATTCTTTCTTGAAGAGATTTTACTTTTTCAATTGCTTCATTATATTCATCTTCAAATTCTTCATTTTCACTTATTTTTTTTAAAAATTCATCTTGTATTAGTTTATTTACTTTTTTTTCTAAAGAATCTTCTGTTTCCATTGCGTTAATGAAAATGGGTGTAGGAGTGTATTTTGTAAGTTTTGAATGTAATCCACCAAAACCATTTGTTACCCAGTCATTATCTTCTATACTCCAAGTAAACTTATTAAAAGTATTTCCAATTTGATTCCAAACCTTTTTAACTTTTACAATATTACCATTAGCTGTATCAACCCATTTATTAATCCAATCTGGTTCACTTGATCTACCTGTACCAACTAAGTCTATATCAGTATCATCATCATTTTCTTTTTCAAATACTCCAGTAATAGTGATAGTATTTTCTGAACTAAAATCAAAAAAATCTTCTTTTTCTGCTAATGTTTTAGCTGAAACAAAATATTCATAAGCATGTAAAAAAGTAGACTTACCAATATTATTCTGTCCAATTAAAAAAATAATATTTGAATTATCAAATTTAATTTCACACGTTCCTTGAATTCCTCTAAAGTTCTCTATTACTAATTTTATTAACTTCATTTCTTCTCCTATAACTAATTATATTTAATATAAATAGTAACAAAACTGTGTCACAGTTTCCGTCACAGTTTTAAAGGATTTATAATTTTTTAAAATTTAAAGCTCCACAATCCTCTCAAACATCTCTTTAATCTCCATCTCATGCGATATCAAAAATATCTGTCGATACTGTTCTTTTATCATATGAAAGGCTTCTAGAATTTGCATTCGTCTGGCTTCATCTTGACTTCCAAATACTTCGTCAAAAGCTAAGAACCCTACGCTACTTGCTCCACTTAGTTCTCCTAGTGTTTTTGAGATAGCTATTCTTAGGACTAAGTTTGCTAGGTCTATTTCTCCACCTGAGAATCGCTCGATTGGGAATCTTTTTCCTTCATCGTAGATATAAAAGTCAAAGTCGTTTGATACTTCTATGTGTTGGTATTTACCTTTTGTGATGATACTGTACATATCTGAGGCTATATCAGAGATTCTTGGGGCTACTTTTGAGTTTAATTTTGTTTTAAACTCTCCTAGACTTATTTTGATTTTTTCGTAGTCTATTAGGTCATCTTTTTTTGTTTGGACTTTTGCAAGTTGTTTGTCATTGTTTTCTAAGCTTTGATTTATGGTTTTTATTTGACCTTGGATAGTTGCTATTTGTACTTTTTGGTCATTTAGGATATTTGATTTTTCTTCTTTTTTCTTGCCTACCTCATCAAACTCTTTTTGCTTTTCTTGGTGTTTTACCTCATCATAGTTTATAGTTTTATACTCTAACTCTTTTTCTTCATACTCTTTTGTATATTTCTCTATGTTTTGATTTGTAGTTGTTAATTCTTCTTTTATACTATCTAGTCTTTTTAGCATAGTCTCTAAACTAAGTACATATTCATACTTTGATTTTAGTTCTTTTTGTTTTTCTATTAGATTTTTATGTAAATTGTCATCGTATGTATAGTCTTGAAGTTTTTCTAACTCTTCTTTGTTTTTTACCCCTTGGTTAGTTACTTTTTCAAAGTGTTCTTTCTCTTTTTGTAAGTCTCTTTTCTTACTTTCACATAGATTTATGCTTTTTGATAGTTCTAGGTGTTCTTTGTTTAGTTTTGTTAGTTGTTCTTCAAGTTCTTTTTTACTCTTTTCTATAGCTTCTAAGTCTTGTTTTGATTTGTCTATTTTCTCTTTTTGTGCTTTTTGAACTAAGCTATCTAGAGAATACAATACATTGTCATATTCATCTAGTAGTGGTCTTGTACATGTAGGACAGTTTGATTCTCGTCCTAGGATATGTATATTTTCTATTTTTTGATTTATATCTCGTATTAGCTTTTCTTCACCTGCTATATCTTGTAGTACTCTTTTCTCTTCTATTCTTTTATCATCTATTTGTTTACTTAGGTCTTGTTGTTTTTGTACTTGTGTTTTATCTTGTTCTAAAAAGCTTTCATACTCTTTTGTTTCAAACTCTAGTCTTGATATGGTATCTTTACTCTTAGTGTATTGTTCCCTTAGACTTACTTGTTCTTTTATAAGACCTTCTTTACGTAAATAGTACTCTTTTAGCTTCTCTTGCTCTTTTATACTATCGTGTAGGCTTATATATTCTTGTTTGATACTTTGTAAACCTTTTAGTTCATCTTGCTTCTTCTCTAGTGTACTTATCTCTTGTGATAGTTTATCTTTTGATTTGGTATGAGAGTTGATTGTATTTTTTAGAAGTTCTAGTTTTGAGTATAGACTTGTTCTTTTCTCTTTTGTTTTAGTATATACCTCTAACTCTTTTTTTATCTCTACTTCTTGTAGTTTTATACTATTTAGCTCTTTAGCCTTTTCTTCACACTCTTTTTCTAGACTTGTTTGCTTCAGTGTATATTCTGATACTTCATCTTTCTTACTCTTTACTTCTTCATCACTAAGCAATACTTCTGCGAAAGCTGATATCTCACGTTTTAATTGTCTGCTTTTTTCTACTAGCTCTTTTTCTATAAAATCTATTTTTTCAAGTCCAAGAAGTTTTCTTATCATCTTCTTTCTATCTTCATTTTTAAGAGAACTTAAACTTGTAAGTTCTTTTTGACTTGCAAATAGAGTATGTAAGAAAGCATCCTTACTCATCTTTGTTAGATTTATGATTGAAGCTGTTACTTCTTTTGCTCCTGAGGTTATTAGGTCTTCGTTTTTATATAGTTTGGCATTTGCACTTAATGCTTTTCCTCTAAACTCCCTACTTACTCTATACTCAAATCCATCAAACTCAAAGTCTAGTTCTACAACTACGGCATCTTTAGTTGTAGCATTTGAGTTTCTTATTACCTCTTTATAACCTTTAGTTTGAAGTTCTCCATATAGGGCAAAGAGTATTGCTTCAAAGATAGTTGATTTTCCACTACCATTTTTTCCTATGATTCCTACTAGACCTTCATCAAACTCTATAGCATATGAAGTATATTTTTTAAAGTTTTCTAGTCTTAGTTTACACAGTATCATTTGTACTCTCCTCATATAAAGAGAATAACTCTTTTACCTTATGCTTTAACCTATCATACTCTTTAGTATCATCTGCATCTAGACTATCTTCTTTTATATGCTCTAAGAAGTAATCCTCTAAACTCAAGGCTTCTATATCATCTATTGTCTTTTCATCACTACTTTTACTAAACTCTCGTTTGATATTTACACTCATAGCATCAGGAAACAGCTCTTTTATCTGGCTATTTTGAATATCTATTGATTGTGTTGCTTTTAGATTTGTAAGTTTTACATATACTATGGCATCTTTAGTATCACTATTATCTATTTGCTCTATTGATTCTTCATAGATACTACAATCAATCTCTTTTTCTCTTATAGCTCTTATATTGATTTGTTTATACTCTACTGTTAGTTCATCTTTGATATCTAACTCTATAAAACCTTTTTCATTTCGTTTATCATTTAGACTTGTTCTCTCAGTACTACCACTATAGAAAACATTAGGATACTTCTGCTTTGTTCCTTTTACTGAAACTGCTCCAAAACCATGCCAATGTCCAAGTGCAACATAATCCATATTTTCAAAGATATACTCTTTATGCGTAGGATATACCCACTCTCCAAACTCTTGCATCAAATACCAAGCTCCAACCGAACAGTGCATCATCATTATATTTTTTTTAGTAGTATCTATGTTTTGCTCGCATAGGTTTATTTCATCTTCTGCTTTTGTATCATCATTCATATGTGGAAGAGTATGAAACACTACATCTTCAAACTCTATTTTTTTGTATTCTTGATTGTATGAAGTATATATATTTTTAAAGTTATCAAAGATTTTTATAATAGGAGAACTTAGGTTTGTTCTTGGAGTTGAGTGATTACCGGCTATTATTACAAAAGGAATATTTAGTTCATCTATTATCTTAAACTGCTCTAGGGCAAAAGTTATAGCTCTGTTGCTAGGGCTGCTTCTATGAAATAAATCCCCTGTATGGATAATATAATCAGGTTGTATTGTTTTAATTTGTTCTACTATTTGAGAAAAAGCATTGTAAAAGTCTGCTTCTCTTTGGTTTATATTGTTTTCATCTAAAATATCTAAATCGTTGTATCCTAAGTGTGTATCACTAAAATGTATTATTTTCAAAAAATTCCTTTTATTATATTAGATTATAACAAAGCTATGTCACAACTAGAGTCACAGTTTAAAAAAAACCACTTAAACTTAACTTAATTAACTAATTAAAAATAATAAAAATTATCTTCTTCTTTATTAGATAAAATTGTAATAGTTTATAAAAAGGAGTATGTCATGGAACTATATGGCGTAACACTAGACTTTGATGATATGAAATCATGTGGATTACTTCCAGATTTATGTCTTGATTGGGATCATAGATCAGAAGAGTTGACAGAAAATGAAAAGCTATTATCATATTGGGACAAAAATGTCCAAGAGCTACTTAAAAAAACTGATAAGGTAGTTTTAGGAAATATTGGTAACAAGTCTGTTGTTTATTCAGGTGATGAAAAAGCAGTAGAACTTATAAAAAAACAGTTTAAAGAGATTGAACTCTCTAAAATTGACTATGAGGAAATAGACCAATGTGAAAATTGTATTAAAGTCGATTATTTAAAATAATACATACAAATAAATATTAAATAAAACAAGCAATATATTTAATAAAACAAAAGCACTTTTATAAAAAATTGAACCCAATGAAGTAATAACATATAAAACAAAAAACCAATAAGGTGTTATTACTTCGAATATAATCATCTTATAATCTAAAAACATAACTATATATTTATCAAATAAACTTCCTAATCCAACAAAATGTAAGAAAAGCTCTAAGGGATAAAATATAGAAAAAAACAGAGTAATGAAAGGTGATAAAAGCTGTTCATAACTTGTATTATAAAAAAAGAAATGAACTATAGGGTTAAATACTAAAAAAATCCAAAAATTAAATAAAAAGAAAGCAAGTATTTTTGGCACATTTTTAAAATATTGTAAATAAAGAAAGATATAAAATACGCCAATAATAGAAAACCATAAAGATATAGAGAATAGATACTTAGGAAGAAATGAGATTATTAAAAGTAAAGTTATTAATAGAGTTTGAAAAGAAAATATCTCAATATTTCTTCTTAAAAAATATACTCCAATAAAAAACATGATAAAAGCTCGAAGCATAGAAGGAACAAAGTCTATTAGTAATAAATAAAAAAACAAAACTACAAGAGTAAGTATTAAAATATCAAATCGTTTATTTCTATATAAAAAATATCTTTGATGAATGTATGAATATAAAAAATAAATTAGCCAATAAACAACACCTACAATAATAGCTAGGTGAAATCCAGAGATTGCGATTAAATGGCTTATTCCGAAGTTTGTATATATTTCTCTATACTCTTTTGAAATAGGTATTGCTAGAAAAAGTGCATTAAATAACTCTTTTATTCTTATATCATTATGCAAATCGTTTATATAATATTGAATATCTTTTTTAAAACTTTTTGTTTTGGGTAAAGTATCATAGTAAATAGTTTTTGCATAAAACCCTTTTAAAAAAGAATAAAAATCTATTTTTGTAGTAACTATAGCTAGATTAATCTCTTCTAATTTTGAAAAAGTACTTTTTTTATCAATTGAAGTAAAAAAACTAAAATCAGCACTTTTTACTTTTAATACATAAAAATCATTTTTATCATAAATATTTACAATCTCAAACTTGCCACTATAAAGCTCTTCTTCTACTAAATCTAGATACTTATTATACTCATAAAATATATTAAATAAAAAGATAGAAAGAAAAAATAAAAATGAAAAAAAGAGTTCTTTTTTAGAAGAAATTAATTTTATACGATTCATAGTAAGAAAGCTTACTATAAAATAAGTATATTTATTATTATATTATAAGATAAAGAAGAAAGTTTTAAACTTTCTTCTTCCAAATACTCATTTGTGAAACTGAGTGTTGATATTTTCTATTTGTCTCTTTTATTACAAAAGGCACATCTAAAGTATCTACTAATTCAAAATCACTTTCTGTTTCAAGATTCTTTCTTAAAGTATCCAGTGTTTTTACTTCTTGATTATCTTCTATATATCCACCAAGCCAGTTTGTTTTTGGAGTATAATCTTCAAGCCATGTATATGGACTTAGAATTACTAACATTCCACCATCATTTACTCTATTTGGTACATCATCTAAAAATTTTTGAGGATAATATAATCTATCAATTAAATTTGAACAAAAAATCAAATCATATCCAGTATATAAATCTTTTAGATTACAAGCATCTCCTTGCATGAAAGTTACTTTTTCTTTTGTATCTTCTAAATCTAGATCTTTTAAAGATACAGTTTTCTCATCAAATAAAGCTCCTTCTGTTGCTACTTTATATGTTAAGTTTTCATATTTTTTAAGTTTTATACCTACATTGATAAAGTTTGCTGAGAAGTCTATTCCTAATACCTCATCAAAAATTGTTCCTAGTTCAAAAGTACTTCGTCCTACTGAACATCCTAAATCCATTGCTCTATCTTTTTTGATATTCTCTAAATAAGGTCTTAATACATCTACAGAATTCTTTGGAAAGTTTTTAACTCCAAAATTGTCTTCTCCATAATGGAATCCACAATATTGTGAGATTTGTTCATCTGTTTCATATACATTATCGTTTAATTTTGTTCTATATTCATTGTCTGAGTTCACGTATCTAAATCCTGCATGTTGGAAGAAGTGCTTTCTAAAAGCATACCTTGCTTCTCTTAATATTTCATTCCCTAAAGATATAAAGGAACCACCTTTCATAAGTGCATGTCTATCATCAAAAGTTGGAGTTGTAAAGTCATCATAAGCAGGATGTGTTTCAAAACCATCAAATGGATATGTTGGAGTTATACTCCATTGCCATACGTTTCCAATTACATCATAAAAATCACCACTATTTGTTTTAAATACATATTTATCTACTGGTGTTTGATTAAAGTATTTAAATCCTATATTTGCATCTACTTCTTGAGCATTTACATAATCGTTTAATCTATAATATTCATCTTCACTAGGAAGTCTTACTTTAATACCTAATTTTTCACTTTTATATTTACAAAAAGCTTCTGCTTCATAAACATTTATATCTACTGGATAATTCAATGGTAGAGGAACTATTCTATTTATTTCTCTTAAAAAGTATTTTCCATCTTCTTTTATCCAAAATGTTGGCATCTTCGCTTGTGTAAAATCTAACCATTTTATTCCATCTTTTGTAAAATAATGAAGTTTCGAATACCCACCCTCTTCTACAAACTCTAAATACTCACCGTTCGATACTAAGTACTTACTTGCTTTAAACTCTTTTATTTGAGATTTATGAAAAGAGAATTCATTATCCCATCCGTAAAAGATTGGATTTTTTCTATCTTTTTCTACTAGAACTTCACCTGCTTGTACACATATTAGCTCATTTTGGGGATAGTTATCACTTCTTTCGTTGTTATATTCAAATATTTCGTTATTAGATAAAAGATTAATATCAAGTTCTCTTAATAACACAGATGATGTTTCTATATGAATATTTTCATGCTCTATTCCCATAAGAATAATCCACATAGGAGATTCCCAGTTAATAGGCAAAGTAAACTCCATATTATCTATTAGGTCTAAAACTACTTTTTTTACCTCATCACGATAAGCTTTAGTTTGCTCATATGTAGGCCAAGTATAATTTTCATCGTTTAAATCATCCCATGACATTTCATCTACACCTATAGCAAAGATTGATTCATAAGTTTTATTTACTCTATGTGTTGTTATATTTGATACATTTAATTTATTCATAAAAAATGTAGCAGTATGTCCATAATAAAAAATCAATGGATGCCTTAAACTATTTGGTTGTTCATATAAAGATTTTTTATCTTTTAGTAAATCAAATAATCTTTCATCTAGTGCATATGTCTGTAAAAAGTATTCTTTTATCTCTTGACGTTTTTCGTCAACTGTACCTGTAGCTAAGTTTATTGTATCTTTTATATAGTTCATTATTTACCTTGTGAGTTTTTATGAAGCATTAATATATCAATTTTATGTGTAGTGTTTGTAATATTACTACACAATTTTCTCTTTTGTTAAAATGATTCCATCCGTATCTGCATATACATAATCACCATCATTGAACTGTACACCACAAAATGAAAGCTCAATTCCTCTTTGACCTTCTGTAACAGGAATATATTTTCTACTACAAGTACCCCTTGCAAATAAAGCTACAGATATTTTTTTTATTTGAAAAGTATCTCTAATATATCCATTTACTATAATACCCTCATAGTTATTACCATGTGCAAACTTCATAAGGTTTTCACCTACAACGGCAAAGTACTCATCTTCTACATCTACAACAACAATCTTTCCAGTACCATCTTCATCTCTTAGCACTTTTATTAGTTCACTATTATTTCTATCAAGCTTCACAGTAACTACTGTTCCACATACTTTCTCTTTTGCGCCATAGTTTGTAAATTCATTATCTAACACATGAGTTTTATCTGGGTGTTCATCACAAATATCAGCAGTAAAAAAATCCATAAGTTTATCCTTCATTTTTATTCTGTATATTATCTCAAAATATAATTAAGATACTCTTATCTCTCACTTTTTTTCTACAAATAAATAGTAAAATAGTATAATCAAACAAGGATATACAATGAACTATTTTTTTAAGATTATATTTTATATAAATATTACACTTCTTTTTTCATCTTGTACTTCAAAACATCTAACCGTAAAATCGCTACAACCTTCACTTATGCATGACAAAAAAATATATAATATCATTCTAGAAGACTTCCAAAATGATAGAATAAATCAAGTTAACCACTTAGAAGAAAAACTAGTTAACATGACAGTAGATGGAAGAAGAGTATTTAATCTTCAAACTAACTACCAAGATATAGATGCTATTGTTACAGGGGAAGTGTTAGAGTCATCTGTATATTATGATATTTATTACAACACAGATACTGATTATTCAAGATGTTGGAAGTATAAATATAAAGATGGTAAAAAAACTAATATATGTAGAAAATATAGAACAAGAAAAATACCTTGTGAAAATAGAGACTATAAAGTAAGAACAAAAGTTCAAGTTTTAAATTATGATGAAGAAGTTATATTTTCAAAAATCTATACAAAAACAACTAGTAAAAACAAATGTTTTAACAATAGACACTATTACTATCCATACTATTATAATAGATTTAACACAAATAGAAATGAATATCAAATAAACTCACAACTGTCTAAACTAATTGCCCAAGATATTATAAAAGACATCTCTCCACATTATATTTTTCAGAACATAACTATTATAGAAAAACTTGATGAAAACAACTCTTTTTATAAACAAATAGATAAAAAAGAGTTTGAAAATATAGTAGAGTTATTAGACAATGGAAATATAGATATATCCCAAAGAAAACTGTATAGGTTAAATGAAATACTAGAGTATAATAGTTACGAAGTTTTTTATAATCTTGCTCTTACATATGAAGCAAACAATCAATTAAAAAAAGCAAAAGATTATTATATAGAAGCAAGGGAATTATGTAATAAGCCTGATGATTTGAAACTAATAGATACAGCTATAAAACGAACACAAAAACATTTGGAAGATAAAATAAAGGCTAAATCACAGTTATCTGTATATTAATCACATTTTAAGAACGAGAATAATAGAATCACAAAAATTATATATTATAGGAATTAAAGTGAAACAGACATTTGAAACAAATAAAAGTGTTAATGAATTTATCGAAGAAGTACAAAAAGTATTACCAAATTATGGTTTTGGTTTACAACACATTCACAATCCTCCAGAGAAAATGAGAGAAAAAGGAATAAATTTTACAACTGAATGTAAAATTTTAGACATATGTAGTCCAAAGATTGCAAATGAGATTTTATCATACGATATATCACTGTCTTGTATCATGCCTTGTAAAATATCAGTATATGATGATAAAGGACAAACAACTGTTGCTTTGAACTCTATAGTTCAATTAATAGACGATTTAAACCCTGACTTAACAGATATGGCGCAAGAAGTTCAAGAAACAATTATTGACATTATTAACGACTCTATATAGAAAATCATAAATAAAGTGTCTATTCTTTACAAGTACTAAAGATAGAGGCTTTATTAAAAAAACACACTTTTTACCCTCCTAATAAACCTCTAACTAAATTTTAGCTACACTATTTGCCCTTAATAAAACAATAAAATACAATAGGTAATTAAATGAAAGTAGTAACTGGCGTTGTAGGTAACGATATACACGTTGTAGCAAACCGACTTATTGATCTTTCACTGCAAGCAAGAGGATTCGAAGTTTTTAACTTAGGCGTTAATACTTATCTTGAAGAGTTTGTTGATGCAGTAATAGAGACTAATGCAGATATATTATTAATCTCATCACTTAACGGTGAAGCAGAAGGTTGGTGTCGAGAAGTAAAAATTTTAAAATCAAAATACGGAAATCTATTAGATGATGTAGTATTTATGATTGGTGGAAACTTGGTAGTAGGTTCTGGAACAGCTGATGATATTGTTCCAAGATTTAAAAACTATGGATTTGATTTAGTATTCCATCAAGTAGATTTAAACACAGGTCTTGATGCACTTGAAGAGTTTATGAAAGAGAGAAATACTTAATGAGTTTACTACAAGAAGAACGAAATATTATATTAAACAATGAATATGTAGATAACTTTGATTTTGCAGAAGTAGAAGAGTTTGTAAAAAATGCTTCAAAAAATCTATTTATTTCTCATAATTTTAAAACAAAAAATAAAATGCTTGTACAACCAAGAGGTGGTTTCCCTACATACAACAAGATGTTTGCACTTTACGAGTTTTTCGTAGATGCTGATGTTGATGTTTTACCATGTACTATTGATTCAAATACAAGATTAAATGACTATGCAACTGCAAAAAAGATGCTAAGATTATCAGAAGAAAATGAAGTTGATATGTTAAATGGTTTTCCACTTATTAACCATGGATATAGAACAGCTAGAAAAATGATGACGCATTTTGATAGACCAATATCTTTAAGACATGGAACACCTGATGCAAGACTTCTTATTGAAACTGCTATTGCATCTGGAATCTTTGAAATTGAAGGAGGTCCTATTACATACCTTCTTCCATATTCTAAAAACTTTCCACTAGATAAAGCATTTTTATACTGGAAATATGTAGAAAGAGTTTGTGCAAACTACTCAAAACTAAATGAACCAATCAATAGAGAATCATTTGGACCACTAACAGCTACATTAGTGCCACCATGTATTACTATTGTAATCCAACTTCTTGAAATGTTACTTTCACTTGAAGAAGGTGTTAAATCATTCTCTGTGTCATTTTCTCAAACAGGTTCTATGAACCAAGATATTGTAATGGGTGCAGTTATTAGAAAAATGGCAAAATACTACTCAAATCAAATTGGTGTAGATGATGCAGATATTCACCTTGTATACCATCAATGGATGGGTGCATTTCCTATGGATCCAAACTTTGCATCACAACTTATAAATATGAGTACAGTTATAGCTACTATGGTTGGGGCTGATAAAATTATTACAAAAACTAACCAAGAAGCAGCAGGAATTCCAACTAAAGAAGCAAATGCAGAAACAGTTGCAAATACACAATATACTCTAAGAATATTAAAGGGTCTTCCAAATATTGTAGATAAAGAGGAAGAAGAAAATCTTACTGCTGAAGTAATGGCTATCATGGAAGCTGTATTCAATGATAGTGCAGATACTCTATGGAGAAAAGTATTTAATAGTATTAAAAATGGAACGATTGATGTACCATTTTCACCGCATATTATTAACAACAATGAAATGATTACAATCAGAGATGCTAAGAAAAATATTAGAATCATAAAAAGAGGAAAAGTTCCAATTCCTGATAGATGTTTTGAATATGAAAAAGCACAATGTGATTTAACAAAAGATACAACATCTATTGTAAATGATATTATTCATGATATAGGAATTATGCAATGAGTAAAAGTATAAATAACAAACTATTAATAGACGTAGGAAGTACTTACTTTAAAGTTTGTACAGTTCATGGAGTACAACAGCACTTTCGAGACTTCAACAAAGATATATTTGATGACTTAACATACAAGTGTGGTGATATTATTCATAACTACCACAAAGATGATGTTCATGTTTGTTCTTCTGCGAATGGTGGATTAAGTACGCTAATTATTGGGATTACAAACTCTTTTTCACTTAAATATGCAACAAATATTGCTTTTAACTCTGGGATTAATATTATTGATACTGTTTTATACAAAGAGATAGAACAGACTTCTATTCCTAGTGACTTAATTGATGTAGTTATAGTTGTAGGTGGTATTGATTCTGTTTCAAGTATTTTTGATAAAAAGCTTTTTGATTATTTAGAAAAAATCAATTATTCAAATATTGTTTATGTAGGAAGTGAAAAAGAAGCTCCATACTTAAAAGAAAATATTGAAAACCTTGTAACTTTACCAAATATTATTACAAATAAACTTCATGTTGAAGAAGAGAATTTAAAAGAGTATTTAACAAATCTATATCAAGCAGATATTATGGGGAAAGAAGATATCAAACACTTATATGATATCACTTCAAACCAAATATACTCTACACCATATATTGTAAATAAAACTCTTCCTTTAATAGATAGTAAATTTAAAGTTGCTAATCCATATATTTTGATAGATATTGGTGGTGCTACAACTGATATTCACTATTCTAAAGATTTAGTTGATGAAAATATGGTTACAGAGAACGAATATGATAGACTAGTATTTAAAAAACTTGGTGTTTATAAATCAAAAGAATCACTAATCTTTGCAGCAAAAAACAATGAATTTGTTTATGAATTATTAGCTCATCTAAAAGTTACAGAAAATATCTTTGATGAATCAGGAGAAAAAGCAACTAGAATACTTATGCAACTTGCGATATTCTTAGTACTTTGTAAAGTATCTACTTATAGAAAAGCTTACGTAAACTTAAAACTAAATGCATTAAACTCTTTGGTATTTACAGGTGGTATAACAAAAGTTTTAAAACAAGAAGAGATAGAGGATATTGTTTCTTTCTTCTATAAAAAAATACTAAATTCAGCCCATAACCCAACTATCGTAATGGACAATAACTACGATATCTGGACTCTTGGTATGAATCCAGAAAAAAATTAAAAAGATAAAAGGAAATAAGATGTCAATTAACTGTATTAGAAATTTGATTGAAGAAGCAGCAGTTTCACACTCTGAAAAGATTGCAATTAAATATAATGAAAAAAATATTACTTATGAAGACTTGTTAGTAAAAGTTAATCAAGTTGCCTTTTATCTAAAAGAGTTAGATTTACCAAAAGGAAGTAGAATTGGTATATACTCAAATAAGGGTATAGACCAAGTTATAGCCATATTAGCTATATTATCTACTGATTATGTACTTGTGCCACTTACAAAACTACTTAAATCTGAGCAAGTAGAATATATAATAAATGATTGTGATATTAGATGTATTATTACTGATAAATTAAAACTTGAATCTATAGAAGAGATTAACTTTGATGGGCATATTCTTTCATATGAAACAGCACATAAAGATATTCCTTCGTTTGAAGAAATTTATAAATACTACAATAAACCATTCTCTCATACGGTAAATGGACATGACAATGCAGTTATTACTTACTCATTTGGAATTACAGGTCAACCAAAAGGTATTGTAATCTCACATAGAAACCTAATTGATAGTGCTAGAGTTGTTTCTCAATATTTAGATTTAAAAGAAGATGATGTTCTTTCTGGAACTCTAATTTTTAATCTTGACTATGGATTAAATCAAATCTTTTGTTCTTTATATAAAAGAGCAACAATAGCCCTTCATAGATTTATCCTAGCTGGAGATTTTTTCAATCACTTAATAAATGATGAAGTAACAGTTGTTGCTTTAATGCCAGTAAACATTGCTTCAATGTTTGATGAAGATGAACATAGATTACCAAGTGTAGAATTGCTTTCAAATGTTAGAGTTATTACTTCATCAGGAGGAAATGTAACAGGAAAAATGTTAAAAGATCTAGATAAATTCTTCCCTGACGCAAAATTCTACTCTATGCATGGATTAACTGAAGCATTTAGATCAACATATCTTGAACCATCACAGATTTGGATTAGACCAGAATCAATTGGTAAAGCTATTCCAGATGTTGAATTATATGTTATCAATGAAGATGGAAAAGAGTGTGCTCCTAGAGAAATAGGAGAACTTATTCACAGAGGTGGATATATTTATAAAGGTTTTTGGAATGCACCTGTAGAAACTGCTCAAAGATTTAAATCAATTGATATTTTAAAAAATGCAATAAATATTGAAGGTCAGTTAAGAGACGAAGTTGTTGTAGCAACTGGTGACTATGTATATAAAGATGAAGAAGGTTATTTCTATTTTGTATCAAGACATGATAATATGATAAAAACAAGAGGATTTAGAGTAAGTCCTTATGAAATAGAATCAGTGGTGGCAAAAAACTTACCTTTAATTGAACAATGTGCAGTTTTCTCTATAGAGAATGAAGAAATTGAAGAAGAAATTGTTATGGTCTACTCTTCAAGAAGTGAACTTGCACCAAAAGAAATTACATTTGAGCTTAAAAAACATCTTGCTTCATATATGATTCCAAGTAAAATTATTTATAAAAAATCTCTGCCTTTAATCCCTAGTGATAAAAACAAAATCAATAAAGAAGAACTTAAAAACGAACTATTAGATTCTCTAGACTAATTTTATACAGTACTTAAAAAAGTACTGTATAAAAAAATCAAAAAAACCCATTTTCTTGACCTAAATCTATTTTTTTCACATTTTTTTTAATTATAATTTCTAATATAAAATATAAAAGGAAACAAAAATGAAAAAAGTACTACTTCTTACGTCAATCTTAGCATGTGTTGCATTTGCAAACCCATACCAAAAATGTGTTGGTTGTCATGGTGCAAATGGTGAAAAAGTTGCTCTAGGTAAATCTAAAGTTATCAAAGATATGACTAAAGCTGAATTTATTGCTGCTATGAAAGGTTATAAAGATGGTTCATATGGTGGTCCAATGAAAGGTCTTATGAAAGGTCAATCTGCAGGACTTTCTGACGCTGATATCGAAGCTATTGCTAACCAAATCGCAAAATAATTATAAATAACTAGAAGGTAAACTTCTAGTTATTATCCCAAATACCTTTACTAAACGCTACACTTATTAACATTCCACGTTTATTATACAATTCAATAATACTATTAAAAGATGAAATGTATTAAAATATATTTTTAATACAAAAATTTAAAGGATTCTTAATGAAAAAAGTTTTATTACTTACATCTATCTTAGCATGTGTTGCATTTGCAAACCCATACCAAAAATGTGTTGGTTGTCATGGTGCAAATGGTGAAAAAGTTGCTCTAGGTAAATCTAAAGTTATCAAAGATATGACTAAAGCTGAATTTATTGCTGCTATGAAAGGTTATAAAGATGGTTCATATGGTGGTCCAATGAAAGGTCTTATGAAAGGTCAATCTGTAGGACTTTCTGACGCTGATATCGAAGCTATTGCTAACCAAATCGCAAAATAATTATACTAACCAGAAGTGCTAGCACTTCTGGTACTTCTTTTTTTCTAAATAATCTAAAATACAATCAAAAGAAACAAAACAACTAATAATTTTTATACTCTTAATCATAAATAAATATTCATTTACAAATTCTTAAAGTATTCTTTATATATAATACTAATATTATTATTTCAAAAAAGGATATGCTATGAAAAAAATTCTATGTTTGACTGCAATATTTGCATGTACTCTTTTTGCAGACCCGTATGCAAAATGTGTAAACTGTCACGGTGCCAATGGTGAAAAAGCTGCAATGAGTAAGTCTAAAGTTCTTAAAGATATGACTAAAGCTGAATTTATTGCAGCTATGAAAGGTTACCAAGATGGCTCTTATGGTGGAGCTATGAAAGGTTTAATGACTGTTCAAGTTAAAGGTCTAAGTGACGCTGACATCGAAGCTATGGCAAATAAAATTGCTAAATAACTTTCTATAACTAGAAGTAAAGTTTTTACTTCTAGTTAACCAAACTCAATTCTATCTCGTCCATTGTTTTTAGCTTTATAAACCCCATCATCTGCTTTTTTAATCATATCATCTTTAGTAGAGCATTCAGAATAAAAAGAGACTCCCATACTTACAGTAATAGAGATATCTCTAGTACTATGATAAATTCTTTGTGATTTAATATCTTTTCTTAATTCATCCAATTTATCAATAATTTCATTTTTAGGAATAAAGCAAAGTATGATAAACTCTTCTCCTCCATACCTATATACTTCACCATTTAATATTTTTGCATGTTTTTGTAGCTTTTGACCTAAATAAACAAGTGTTCTATCTCCGGCATCATGTCCAAAATTATCATTAATACCTTTAAACCTATCTGCATCAACAAATATTGCACTTAGTATTGATGAATTATTTTGATTTATAAACATATCTAAATCATTTTCCATTTTTCTTCTATTGTAAACACCTGTTAAATGATCACGATTCATAGTATCTTCTAATTGAGCTTTCTCTCTTAAAAGTTCTTCAATCAAAGTATCTTTATAGTTATCTTCTAAATCTGTATTTTTTTGTTCTAATATTTTTCCTAAATAAAATTCGAATATATCTTTTTTTGCAGAATAATCAATCTTGTCACACTCTATAGTTAATTGAGGTTTGTCTTCTCCTAAACCATTTGTAATAATCAGTTTATCAACCTGTTTAATACTATATTTAATTTTATCATCAATTATTTTTGGCTCTAGTAACTCTTTTTGCCAATACTTAGAAGTCTCTTTTTCAAGAATATGAGTTTTTTTAAATTGAATGTCTTTGAAAAGGTCTTTATCTACAGAAATTTTATACATATGAAATAGTATCAATAAAAAACTATAAAGGAGTTAAATATATATTTTCATTATCTTTTATTATAAGTTTAACTTATTTTATTATTTTATCAAATTTTAATAAAAACTTATATATCATTGCGCTTTAGAACAAACTTATTTAAGGATATTCATGATATTACGAGAAAAATTTAATCCTATGTGTTTCTTGTCTTCATTGGGTGCTGGTGGGCTTTCTGTTTCATTTTTTATGTACCTAATGTTTCTTGTACCTCATAAAGGTACACCTATGGCAACATTTAATCACATATTTCCTGAGCTTATGAAAGGAACATGGCTTTCTTTTGTTATTGCTTTTTCATTAGTTTTTATTATTGCTTTCGCTTTTTTTCATTTTAAACTACTTATTTGGAATACAAAACAGTTTAATATGTACAAAAAAACAGAGGCTTATAAAACATTAGTAAATTCAAATGCAGAGATTACACTTATGACTATACCTCTTACATATGCAATGACTATTAATGTATGTTTTGTATTAGGAGCTGTGTTTGTTCCAAATCTTTGGAGTATAGTTGAATATATGTTTCCATTTGCACTTCTAGGTTTTCTAGTTGCTGGGTATTTTGCACTTAAGATAACTTTTGAATATTTTTCAAGACTATTAACAACTGGAGATTTTGATTTTACAAAAAACAATAATCTTTCTCAAATGATTTCAATTTTTGCTTTATCTATGATTGCTGTGGGATTTGCAGCACCAGGAGCGATGAGTCATAATTTAACAATTAATGCAATTGGAATATTTGGTGCCCTATTCTTTGGTTCGTTTGCTATGCTTTTATTAATAATCAAAATAACTATGGGATTTAAAAACATGTTTGAACAAGGAGTTGCATTAGAAGCTTCACCATCACTTTGGATAATTATTCCTATCTTAACACTTCTTGGGATTATGATGGTTAGAGTATCTTTTGGATTAGACCATAACTTTGATTCAGTTATGAGTAAATCATCGTTATTTACGCTTACCTCTGTTATATTATCTATTCAGATTATCTTTGGTATTTTAGGATACAAAGTTATGAAAACAAATGGGTATTTTGAAAAATATATAGAAGATGAAAATACAAAATCATCAGTATCATTTGCACTTATTTGTCCAGGTGTTGCATTTATGGTATTTGGAATGTTTTTTGTCAATTTTGGATTAACTTATAATGAAGTATTAACAAAATACTCAATCTTTTATTTCATACTTATGATTCCATTTATTTTTATTCAATATAAAACTGTTCTTTATTTCTTTAAACTAAAAAGAAAATTCAACTTTTAATAAATAACTATTTTTAAAATGATACAATCTCTAATAAAATTTAGAGGTTGTATTTAATGTCAAACATATATATTCCTATTAAGCATATACTGTTATATTCTTTCATTCTTTTTTTTACTGCTTGTTCATACAAAAGCAAGGATGTATTAGACTTAAGTAAGTATTCACAAAACCCTTCTTCTTATACAAAAGACCTTAAAAACTACAATTTAGACCAAGATAATTTAACAGAAAAATTCATATCAAACTACTTTTCTGTTTGGAATACAGACAAACTCTCATATACCAAAGAAGAAGCTTCATGGGGGAATATTTATTCTAAAAGAGAAATATATTTAGAGAATCATTTATTAGCTTCAAAAGATTGGTTTAATAAACAAATCTCAAACTCAAACTTTGAAAACTTTAATCAAGTTTTACAAAAAGCAATTTTGACTAAAAATAGTGATTTTAGAGTTTTTCCTACAAGTAGTCGTATGTTTTACAATCCTTCAAAAGCAGGAGAAGGTTTCCCTTTTGACTATAACCAAAACTCAAGAGTAAAAATAAATACTCCAGTTTTAATATCACACTACTCTAAGGATAAAGCATGGGCTTTTGTAGAGTCTCATTATGTTTTAGGATGGGTTAGACTAGATAATCTTCTTTTAATAGATGAAAACCTAAAAGATGGATTTATGAGTAATGAACTTTATGTAATAGTAAAAGAAGGTTTTGAAATATTTGATAAAACTTCTTTAGAAGATATGAAAGTTGGAACATTTTTTACAAAAAAAGATGACAAATATCTACTTGCTACAAATAATGGGTTTAAAAAAGTAGATATAGATGATTATAAAATTAAGAAGTTACCAATAAAATTTGATTCAAAAAACATAGAACTTATATCAAAAGAGTTTATAGGTGAACCATATGGCTGGGGAGGGATAAACAATCATAGAGACTGTTCAAGCTTTACGCAAGATTTTTTCACACCTTTTGGTATTTATTTAAAAAGAAACTCAAAAAGTCAAACCGAGCTTCATAAATATATTGATCTTTCAAAACTAGAAGATAAAGAAAAAAAAGAGTTTATACGAAAAAATGCAAAGCCTTTTTTAACACTTATTTATCTTAGAGGGCATATAATGCTTTATGTAGGTAATAAAAATAATGAACCTCTGGTAATGCATAATGTCTGGGGAGTTAGAACAAAAAGTTTATTTGGAGAAAGTGGTAGAAACATAATAGGTAAAACAGTTATAACAACACTTGAACCAGGAATAGAGTTATATAACAGTGATAAATCAAAAACTATACTAAGAAAAATACAAGGTATAGTTTTATTAAATCAACAAACAATAGAAGAATAGATAATAAAGAGAAAAAAATGATTGTTTATGTAAATGAAAAATATTTAGAAGAAAATGATGCACAAGTAAATGTAAATGATAGAGGATACTTATTTGCAGATGGAGTATATGAAGGATTTAGAATCTACAATGGCAAGATTTTTAAACTTCAAGAGCATAAAAATAGATTTCAAAGAAGTTTAGATGAACTTAAAATATCATACTCTTTGAAAGATGAGATAGAAGAAGTTTTTAAAAACTTATTTAAGAAAAACAATTATTTAAAAGAAGATGAACTTTTTTATTATATGCAAATAACAAGAGGTGTAGCACCAAGAGATCATGGTTTTCAAAAAGAAAAACCAAAAGCTGGAATATATGCCTTTCTTTCAAAGAAAAAAATCAATTTAGATGCATATAACAATGGAGTAAAAATATGTACTACTGCTGATAATAGATGGGCAAGATGTGATATAAAATGTATCTCACTTATTGCAAACTGTTTAGCAAAACAAACAGCTGTAGAAGATGGTTTTTTTGATGCCCTATTCGTACACGATGGAGTAATTACGGAAGGTACATCAACAAATGTATGTTTTATAAAAGATGATATTTTATATACTCATGCAGCTACAAATAGAATCCTAAGTGGGGTTACTAGAAATTTTGTTCTAGATTTATGTAAAGAAAATGATATCAAAGTAGTAGAGTTTCCTCTAACTACTAATAAAATATCAGATGTTGATGAAGCATTTCTAACAGGAACTTCAGGAGAGATAACTCCTATTATAAAAATAGATAATATTACTATAGGAAATGGAAAATCTGGGAAAATAACTAAGAAACTCCAGAAATACTATAGAGAGTATGTAAATAATAACTTTTATTAACCATATATAAAAAGTATACCAGTTTATAATATTTAATGATAAGATAATAAAAAAACTAAAGGAGTTGTTATGAAAGTTTTACTAACAGGCTCTACTGGATATATAGGACGACGACTTAAACAAAAACTTTTAGCAAATAATAATATAGAGCTTAGACTTTATGTTAGAAACAAAAAAGCTCTGTCTGCAAATATTGAAGAAGAAGCAGAAGTTTTTGAAGGTGATACTTTTGACAAAAATAAACTTGAAACTGCTTTAGAAGGAGTTGATACTGCTTTTTATCTAGTTCACTCATTAAATAATAAAAACTACAAAGACCTAGATAAAATATCTGCTCAAAATTTTATAGATACAGCTTCCAAATGCGGAGTTAAAAGAGTTATCTATTTAGGTGGGTTAGGTGTTAAAAATAAAGACACTAGTGAACATCTTTTAAGTAGAATTGAAACTGGAGAAGTTCTAAGTTCAAATAAAAATGTACAAACTATCTGGATACGTGCAGGAGTTATTATAGGTTCAGGTAGTACAAGTTTTGAAATTATTAGAAATTTAACAGAAAAACTTCCAATCATGACTACTCCTAAGTGGGTATATACAAAAGCAGAACCAATAGCTGTAAGTGATGTATTAAAATATCTAGAAGAGTCTTTATATTTAGAAGAAAAAGAGAACTTGATAGTTGATATAGGATGTGAACAATTAACCTATAGAGACATGATGATACAAACAGGAAAAGCTTTAGGATTAAAAAGAATACTTATACCACTTCCTTTTCTGTCTATAAATATCTCTTCATATTGGTTAAATCTTTTTACCCCTGTTCCTTTTACTGTGGCAAAAGCTTTAATAGAAGGACTTAAATCAGAAGTTGTCATGCAAAATGACAATGCGAAAAAATACTTTAAAAATATAAAACCAATTTCTTATATAAAAGCAGTAAGAAAAGCTGTTAAAGAGATAGAAACAAACCAAGTTATCAGTAGATGGAGTGACAATGGTGGAAAAATCTGGGATAAAAATCATTCAAAAGAGATTTCAGACGCAATATTTGTAGATAGAAAAGAATCTGATATTTCAAAGTTAGATAAAGAAAAAGTATATAAAAGCTTTACTTCTATTGGTGGTAAAAATGGTTGGTTTGACTATGATTTCCTCTGGGTAATGAGAGGTGTTCTTGATAAGATGATAGGTGGAGTAGGACTCAAACGTGGAAGACGAGATCAAGAAAACCTAAGAGTTGGAGAAAGTTTAGACTTTTGGAAAGTAGCTGATTTAAAAGAGAACGAAAGACTTCTTTTATATGCCCAAATGAGACTTCCAGGAACTGCCTGGTTAGAGTTTAAAATTGAAGATAACAAACTTATTCAATCTGCGTACTTCTATCCAAAAGGAGTATTTGGAAGACTTTACTGGTATAGCTTAATTCCTCTACATTATTTTGTATTTACAAATATGATTGAGTCTATTATAAAAAAAGCTGCCAATGAATAGAAAACTTATTTTCAAACTGCGTTAGTTTATTAGAAAGAAAAGAATTAATACTCTCTTCTTTAAATATAAAAAAATAAACGCGTGGTGAGTATGGTTTATGTTTTATTGCAAGAACAAAAGAAAAACTCTTCTCCAACTCTTTTTTTATAATTTCTATTTGATTATCATGAGTCATACTTCTATTTAAATGATGATATATAACTACACACTTTCCAATTTTATATAGGGTTTCTATCTCATCAAAAAAAATATATTTTCCACTTTTTGTTTTTTTATTAAAAGAGTTAAAACATAAAAGCTCTATATCTTTACAGTTTTCCTTTTTAAGCACTTTTGTTGCTATTCCATTATCAGGGTCAACAAATATGAAATCTGCTTGTTTACAGAAAGATATGGCCTTTTTAAACCAGTTTTTTCTATATTCTAAAGTATCTTTTCCATTTTTATTTACAAAATCTGAAAAATAATCACAGTTTTGAAGAAGTTTTGCATTTTCTAAAGCTTTTACATCTCTTTTTGTATTGATTACATTTTTAAAAGTATTCTCTAAAAGTAAATCCATACCTTCTACTTTTTCAAAATAGTTAATATACTTTCCATCGCCATTATGATTTTCATCAGGATACATATACCAGATTTGTTTTAAGATGTAATCTGTATCATTAAATAGATATCGCAATAGCTGGAACTTTCCAAAGTCTCCTATATCTGCTGCATATCTATCTTGCATTAGTTTTCTGCTTTTCTTAAGTATATAAGTCTATAAACCATAGGTACATAATATAGATTTAAAATAGTAGCCCAAAGAATTCCAAATCCTAGTGAGACTGCCATAGGTTGTAGGATTAAAGCTTGTCCAGAAGCAAAGAACATCAGAGTTGATAGTCCTAATATAGTTGTTGCAGAGGTCAATAAAATAGGTCTCAATCTCATTAAAGCATACTCTTCAAGTTCTAAAAGAGTTTTACCTTTTTTTATAAAGTCCATCATAATAATTCCATCATTTACAATAACCCCAGCAAGTCCAACAATACCAATCAAACTTGGCATAGTTATATTGATTCCAATAACTAAGTGTCCTACTAAAACACCTAAAATAGATAAAGGTACAGTTGAAAGAATAATTAAAGATTTTACGACTGAATCAAACATCCAAATTAGAGCAATAAAAATAAGAATAATAGCTAATAAAGCAGCTTCTGCCATCTCTCTTTGAACTTTTTGATTTTCCTCTTGTTCACCTTTTACATCTATTGATACTTCACGTCTAAGTTCATCTAAAATAGGATCTAATTGCTCGAAAATCTCCGAAGATGTTACTCCACTTGAACTTGCAGTAATTGATACAATCCGTTTATTGTTTTCTTTAAATATTTGAGATAAAGCTTTTTGCTCGATAATATTCACAACATCTTTTAAAAGTACTTTTTGATTAGTTCCAGGTATTATAATCTCAAAAAAGTCTAAAGAACTAAGAGTATCTTTGTTTTTACTTTGGAAGACAACTTCAACTATTCCATTATCATCAAACATCTTAGAGTATGCGCCTTTAAAATATAAAGGTCTTATACTTGAAACTATATAGTTTTCAGTAAACCCAAGTCTTTGTCCATAAGAGTTAACTTTAAATTTAAGTTCAACATTTCCTTCTAAAATATCATCCGCAATATTTGAAACACCCTTGATAGATGAAAGTTTATTTTTTATTATAGTTACTGCATTAGCAATTTTTTTATTGTTTCCACTAATAGCAAGTTCTATGTCATTTTTAACAATTCCAGCACCAGGAACAAAAACTTTAAACTCTTCGTACTCTCTACTATCAATTAGAGGTTTTAAAAGCTCTTTTAAATCTGCTTCAATATCTTGTGCAGACTTTTCTCTTTTCATATTTGTATCATCATATTTTGGAGACAAATAAGGATTTATATATTTATCAAAAATATTTTGAGGTGCTCTTTCATAAAGGTTTACAAATATATGAAAATAAAACTCTTCATTTTGTGGTATATTTTTACCATCAAGTCTCATCCCTATTACAGAAGATACAGAATCTAGATTGTTTGCGAAATCATATTCTTTTATTATCTTTTGTTCTATTTTAGCAACTAATTCTTCTGTTTGTTCAATCTTTTTTCCAACACCAACTGAACCAGTTATATAAACTTGGGTAGAATCAAAATCTGGTAAAAATTGAAATCTAGAATTTACTGCTAAAAAATATGTAGCACCGATAATTGATACAACCATTATAGTTAAAGCTACAAATCTTCTTTTAAGTAAAAAGTTTAAAATTGTTTTATATATCTTTTTATTTACTTCCCAAATTTTATCTGACTTCTTAGCCTTTGTATGAACACTAAATATTTGTCTTGCATGTAAAGGTAAAAAGAAAAAAGCTTCAACTAAAGAAGACAATAAAAGAATTGTAATCATAATAGGCAATACCTTCATAAACTTCCCTACTTCTCCTGTCATAAGAAGAATTGGTAAAAAAGCGAATATAGTAGTTGCAGTTGCAGTTAAAACAGCAGGATAAACCTCTAAAGCTCCATCAAGAGCTGCGGTCATCCTATCTTTACCCATTTCCATATGTCTATAAATATTTTCACCCACAACAATTGCTTCATCAACTAACATTCCTAAAGCAATCAAAGCACCTAGAAGAGACAACATATTTAAACTATATCCCATAGCTTCAGCAGCAATAAGACCAATCATAAAAGAAGTTGGAATACCTATTGCAATTACAATAGCTATACGTACATTTATAAAAAAGAAAAGTGCAATAAACAATAAACATAAACCAAAAAGAATATTTGAAACTACTGTATTAAGTCTATTTTTAATCCAAACAGAAGTATCTGTATGAGTATCAAATTCCAAAGAGGGATACTGTTTTTTATAATCAACCAAAATCTCTTTTATCTGTTTTACTAACTCAATGGCATCTCCACTTTCACTTTTGTTTATTCCAATAGAGACATCTCTGTTACCATTGAAGTGCGAAATATTATTTACATCTGCTAGTTGGAAACTTACCTTTGCAATATCTTTTAAATATAGTCTATTATTTGCAATTTTTAAGATAGTATTTTGAATTTTATTTATATCTTTTTCACCATTATAAGTACTAAGATAATAGTGTCTTGTTTTATCTTTTACAATACCAGCAGGGAATATAGAACTCAAATTTTGAACAGTATTTATAACATCTTGTAAATTTAAGCCATATGCTTTTATTTTATTTTCATCAAATTTTATTAGAAGTTCTCTATCACTATCTCCCCAAATAGAGAGTGAACTTAAATCTTTTAATCCTGAAAGAGTAGATTTCACATCTTTTGCAACATCTAAAAGTCTCTCTTTTGAGTCATCTCCATATAAAACCACAGTAATAAGAGGTATTTCACCTATTATCTCTTTTACAACAGGTTCATCCATATCAGAGGGTAAATTTACTTTTGTTTTTGTAACTATATCTTTTACATCATCTATAACATCACTTGCTTCAAAACCTCTTTTTAGTTTTACATTAATTGAGAAGTAACCATTTTTGATTACTGATGTTATATCCCCTGCTTCCTCTAAAGAAGTAAGTTCATCTTCCAAATCCTCAACAGCCATCTTATCTAGTAAATCCGAACTAGCACCTGTATAACTTCCAGAAATAGAAACTGCATCAAGTGAAGCTGGAGGAAAAATCTCTTTTGGAATACTTAAGTATGCAAAAACAGATAAAACAAAAAGGAAAAAAAGTAGAAAATGATTTAGTATTGGTTTTTTAAGACCAAACTTAGTTATTGTCTGAATCATTGGCTTCTTCTATTGAATAAATTATAAGAGAATCAACTATTTGGTTTTTAAATTTCATATCTTCTAATTGTTGCACTAAAAATTTATTTTCTTCTTTTAAAGATATATAGTGTGCATATAATTTATTTATGTCTTTACTAACATAATATATATTATTTTGAATATAAATTTGAGGAAAATATAATACCAATGCAAGTAATAACATCCCTATAGCAATAAATATTGAATTTACTGAATTTAGTTTAATCAAATTTAAAAATCCTTAACTTAGAGCTTCTACTTCTAGGATTTTGTTTAATCTCTTCTTTTGTAGGAATAATTGGTTTTTTTGTAATAATTTTTCCTAAAGAGTGATTATTTCCACAAGTACATCTAAATACATCAGGAGGGCAAATACAAGATTTAGTCCATTTTTTAAAATAGTTTTTAACAATCCTATCTTCTAAAGAGTGAAAAGAGATTATTGCAACTATACAATTTGAGGGTTTCATTTCTTCAATAGAATCAAAAAGTCTTTCTAAAACACCTAGTTCATCATTTACTTCAATTCTAATACCCTGAAAAGGTAAAGTAGCTGGATGTATCTTTCCTTTGTACATCTTCTTTGATAAAAAGTCTGCTAACTCTTTACTTGAAGAAAAAGGTCTATTATTTACTATTAAAGAAGCTACTTTTTTATATTCTCTAACTTCACCATATTCTTTAAAAACTCTCTCAAGTTCATTTTGAGAATATGTATTTACTACAACAGATGCATCTAAACTTTGCATCTGATCCATTCTCATATCTAAAGTATCACCATCAAATCCAAAACCACGTTCATTTTTATCTAGTTGTAGAGATGATACACCAATATCAGCTAAAATACCTCTAATATTAAAACCTCTAAAAGTTTCAAGTACATGTTCAAAATTACCTTTATTGAAAATTACTCTTGTAGAAAATTCTTCTAATCTCTTTTTTGAAAATAATAAAGCTTCATCATCTTGGTCATTACATATTAATTGTATATTTTCATTTTGACTAATAAGTCCAAAACTATGTCCTGCATAACCTGTAGTACAATCTATAATATACCCTTCATTTACTTTATTAAATGCTTCTAGTGTTTCATTATAAAGTACGGGAATATGAGGAATTTCCATTAAATTAATCCTTGGTGATATTTTATTAGTTTATCTTTTAATTAGGTATATTATATAATACCCAAAAAATAATTTAAGGTTTTTTAAAATGATAGATAATAAGACAGTTAAACTACTAAGTGATTTATCTTTAACAATGTTTAGAAAAAACTTCTTTGGTATTTATCATGGTGCGATATCTGCAAAACAAGACCACAATTCTTTTGTAATAAATAAATCAGATGCAATTTTTGATGAAATGTCTGATAACTCTTTTTGTAAACTTAATATGAATAAACAAGATTATAGATGGAAAGTAGCAAGTATAGAGTCTCATATTCACTCTACTATATACAATAATATACATGAAGCAAAATATATTGCCTTTGGAGTTCCAATCTATACTACAGCTTATACTTTTGAACATGATGAAATTATATTTGATGATTTTTTTGGTAAAACAACTTTTCCTACAATTAAAGTATATGATCCTGGAGATTATAATACTTGGTACGATAGAAATGCTTTAGAAATTACAAAATACTTAAAAGAAACAAATGAACATATTATGGTTATAAAAGGAATTGGTACATATGTATATGATAGAGACATCAATAATCTAGTAAAAAGAATAGCCATTTTAGAGAACTCTTGTAGGCTTTTAAGTATAAAATCATCATTTAAATAATAAAAATTTACATTTTTTACATTTTTTACCCTACAAAGTCCCAAATTTTAGCTATTTTAAAGCTTAAATACTATAAAGTTTATCAAATTTAATCTTACACAAGGAGTTCATCAATGAACAAAGCTGAATTTATCGACGCAGTAGCTGCAAAAGCTGGTTTATCAAAAAAAGATTCTAAAGGTGCAGTAGATGCAGTATTAGAAACAATTACAGAAACATTAGTTAAAAGAGAAACTGTTAGTTTCATCGGATTTGGTACATTTAGTACTGCTGCTAGAGCAGAAAGAACTGCAAAAGTTCCAGGTACAGACAAAACTGTTAAAGTACCAGCTACAACTGTTGCAAAATTCAAAGTTGGAAAAGCGTTAAAAGAAGCTGTTGCAGCTAAATAATTGTTTTTCAATTAATATTGAAAAGGGCTCATCTTTGATGAGTCCTTTTTTAATGTCTAAAAACTATCTGCCCGTATGGTGAAATTGGTAAACACGTCGGATTCAAAATCCGATGACCTCACGGTCTTGTCGGTTCGAGTCCGACTACGGGTACCATATATATTATTTCAAATAACTATCAGAAGTAATCCCATTTTTTTCCATATAAGTAATATCACTTTTCCTTACTACTCCTGTTTTTTCTTTCCACTCAGTTAGAATTGCTCCAAATGCTCCAGTAAAAAAAAGACTAAAACATACTATTATTTTAAATATTATATTCATTTTCCACTACTTAATTTAATTTATTTCTTAATTAAATTCTAATACTAATTAACTAAATCCAGTGTTAATCAAAAGATGATAAAGTACCACTTTAGATTATAAATTTTACGGTATTTAGAATATTTAAGTTAAGTTTTCTTCTGTAATGTGAAAAGTTATTAAATTCCAGTAACCATCAGAAAAAGAATAGACTCTATTAAATATAAATCTCTTCAATATTTTTTTATCATTTCTATATTCAAAAAACCAAAATTTACCAAAAGTATTAATCATTGTATAATCTTTTGAATGTTTTATTTTATAGATCTCACTTTTAAACTCTTTCTTATTTTCTGTGAGTAGTTTATATCTACGCATATGATTAATACCTGAGTAAAGACCATTATAGATTACTCCATAATAATCCGAAGTAGGCATTTTTAAATAAACCCTATTTAAAAAAACTTTTTCTAATTCAAACACAGTATTTGGAAGACTAAGAACATCTTTAATATCTGCATTGATTTTTTTAATACCTTTTTTTTTCTTTTTTACATCTTCCACTAATTTATTATTTTCCCATAGATTTCTTTTTAACTTTTCAATTGCATTTTTATATCCATGAGTTCTAAATTTATTTTTATCAATTTTTGAAGTCCTATCTATAAACCTTTTTACTTCTTTATTTTTTCTTGAATTTAAATGAATAAATAATACTCTTTCTAATATAAAATTTAATTTTTTTTCATCACTAGGAGCTGAAAATCTTTTCTTTAATATTCTTAATGATTTTGCTTGACTTTCTAAAAGAGGATATTTTATTGTATCATCATAAAAAGGGTATTCCATAAGTTTTTGCTCGTCTATACTATCCTTTTTATCCAACTCATCTAATTGATTATAAAAATCTTCAATTGCCTTATAGTTTCCAGTTTCAATAGGGTGAGAACCAATTTTCATTGATTTTATAAATTCTTTAATTATGTCTTTTACATAATCCTTTAATTCAGGGAAATGAGTTACTATTAATTTATCTAAGAGCAAATCAAAAACATATAAAGTTATATTTGGATCTGAGAATATTTTAATTACCTCTCTAACTTCTTTTTCTCTTTGCATTTGTTTTAACATTTTCTTTGTATCTATTTCTTGCCAAAATTTATTCTTTCTTCTAGTTTCAAGAAAAACATTCATCTCACTTCTCAACCTTTTCCTTTCTTGAAAAGTTTGAGCATTTTCTATTAATCTTTCAAATCTATCAATCTTATTACTTAATTGTAAAAATTCATCATGATAAGGAGTTACAGTTTCCCAATGAGGTGCAGTTATTAAAATTGTTTCAATATATTTGTCACCTGCAGATACATTTATTGTTAATACCAATAAAATAGATAAAATATATTTCATATAAAATCCTTTTTTTGTTATTAATCTTAACATAATTTTATATGTTGTTAAATTTATTTACATTGAAAGTCTAGCCATTAAACAAAAGCAAAAAAATTTATTAAATTTATCCATAAGTAATTTTATTAGACCTTTATACATTTATTCTTTAGAAAGAAATAATTTTTATTTTTTAAATTAAAAAGCCTTTATACTACTTATGAAAACTAATTCTTCCTATTAATAATTTTTTAAACTTATAAGTTATAAAATAGACTTAGAACTTCCTTAAAGGAGTATTCATGCAAGTAAATAATAATATACAACTAGACCAATCTGTTTACTTAAATGCTAATCAGGCATTAAATAGAATTGCAACAGGGCTTGATATTAATAGTGCAGCAGATGATGCATCAGGCTTAGCAATAGCAGAAAACTTAAGAGTACAAACAAGTGGTATTTCTCAATCAATAGACAATGTTAACAGTGGTTTAGCATCTTTACAAATTGCAGATAAAGCTATCTCAGAACAATCTAATATTCTAGATACAGTAAAAGAGAAGTTGTTACAAGCTTCTACAGATACAACATCTCAAGATGGAAGAGAATCGCTTCTAACAGAGATTAAAGACTTACTTGAAAACTTTGACAATATTGCAAGTAGCACAAATTACAATGAACAAACTTTACTTCAAAATACAAATGAAGATAAAAGTATTTCTCAAGGACTTGAGGTTCAAGCTGGAGAAAAATCTGAAGATATAATTGATTCAGAAGGAATACAATCAAATACCCAAGGTGTAGGATTAGAAGCCTTATTAAATCAAGATCCAGATTCTTTTAGTGCTGAAGAGGCAAGAGGATATTTAGAAAATGTAGACAATGCTATAAGTACTGTAAATGACTATAGAGGGGAAATAGGTTCAACTCAAAACCAATTACAAAGTTCAGCAGCTAACTTACTTACACAAAGTACCCAACTAACTGCAGCAAGTTCTATTATTCAAGATATTGATTATGCAAAAGAGACATCAAATTTTAGTAAACAAAATGTTTTAGCTCAAATTGGAGCATATGCAGCAGCTCAATCAAATAATATTAATCAAGGTATTGTAACTAGATTATTATCATAAATAAAAAAGTAAAGCTAAAATAGCTTTACTTTTTAAAAACTTATCGTATGAGTAATTTTTATTTTTCTTTTAGGTCTGTTAGTGATTTTATAATGTTCTTCACCATTGTAGACAAAATAATTTTTATATCCAGTTATGATTTTTCTTTTAACTCTTTTATGTGATACGTCATAACATTCTGTTCTTGTTTCATATCTATAGTCATCATCATATCTGTCGTTATATCTATTATTGTATCTTGGCTTATAATTATTTCTAATCTCATGGGCAACTTTTGCTCCTAGTAGTCCACCTACTATTTGAGCGGCTACTCTACCATTTCCTTTTCCAATCTGACTACCTAGTACTGCACCAGCAGCTGTACCTATAAGAGTATCGACACCTAATTCATCATTATAATTATTTGAAGAATAATATCTATCATCGTAATTATCATTAATTTTGTATCTTACTTCTTTACACTCTCTTTTAGGTTGCCTATTATATTTATATTCATAAATTGGTTCACTATATCTAACTTTTGCATAATCATAAAATCTATCACTACCTGCAAAAGATGAGGACACCAATAATAATCCTACTAGAAAAATCTTTTTCATAGTCTTTTCCTTTTAACTTATAAATACCTAGTTTGTATTATTTTAAATTTGCAATATGTTCAGCAACAGCTTTCATATCTGCATCTGAAAGTCTTGCAACTTGACCTTTCATAACGCCTTTCATAGGTCCACCATAAGATCCATCTTTATAGCCTTTCAAAGCCATTTCAGTTTTTGCAACATCCCAACCTTTAATAATTTGAGATTTACCTAAAGCTTGCTTTTCAGCATTTGCACCATGACATCCAGCACATGCTTTATAAATACCTGCTCCATCAGCTGCAAAAAGTGATGTACCTGCTATTATTAATAATCCTGCTAATATTTTTGTAGTTTTCATTTTATACTCCTGTTAATTGGTTCTTAAATAATAGGAACCTTACTCTCTTTAAAAAATTCTAAAGAGAACAAACAAATTGTTCTTAGAATTTATAAAAGAAGTATAAAATCTAATTGTGAAGTGATTGTGGATGTATATTTAGTTAAAAAACTTATTGTAGTTTGCCAAAGATTTTATATTTTTCCCAATATCTATCTAAGGCTTCTTTTAATTTTTCATCATCTAATTTAGTTTTCTTTTTTATACCAAACCTTTTTATAAAGGCTTCTGGCATTATTGTTTCATCTTTATTTGGTTTTTTTAGATAATCTGTCATTGCTTCTTTTACTCTTCGTTCACTACTATATTTAAGTAAATATCTGTAAAAGTATTTATCTATTGATACAGGTAATTTATTATGACATTTTAGACAATTATCTTTATAAACATCTGCACTTAAACTACTTAATAGTAAAAAAACTAGTATTATTAATCTTGCCATTTTATTTCCATTTTAGTACCTACTTTAACCTCTGAAGAGACATCAATTTTAAAATCATACTCTTTTGCAATCAAAGATACTATATTTAACCCTATTCCAAAGCCGCCTACACTTTTATCAAAACGTATATATCTTTGAAATAATTGCTCTATTTGCTCAGAAGTCATACCTTTTCCAGTATCTTTAACACACAAATAGTTTTCTTTTAGTGTAACGATGATACTTCCTTGTACTTTATTATATTTTATTGCATTTGATAAGAGATTGTCTATTAATTTTGAGATTTTCTTTATATCACAAAATATTGTCACATCATTATCAATATTTAAATCAAATTTTATTTTTTTTACATCTGCAAGTGTTTGAAAATATTCTACTCTCTGACTTACAACTTTTGTTAAATCTAATATTTCATTTTGAGAGATAATTTTATTATCTAAAGTTAAAAAAGTTAAATCTTCATAGATATTTGATATTGTCTTAGCTCCAATATCAATTCTTTTTATTTTTCTAGCCATTTTGTCATCTAAAGTATTTGTATCAATCATCTCTACATTTGAGATAATTGCAGAAATGGGAGTATTCAACTCATGAGTTGTATCTTTTATAAATCTATCAAGAAGATGTAATGCATCTTTCATAGGTTTTAAAAAGATTTGTAAAAGGAAATATCCAAAAAAAGTCATAAAGAAAAAAGCAATTACAACAAAAATAGATATCTCTTTCTTAAGCTTTTCTAACCACTTCATATCATCAGGAATTTCTAGTACAACATACTTCGCACCAAGATAGTAAGATTCTGGCTCTTCTATAAAATGAATTTTATTTTTAGTAGTATAAGTTACATTATCAAGTTTAACTTCTTTTGAATCTAAAGTAGAGAAAATAAGAGTTTTATCACTATCATAAATAGCTGATTTATACTTCTCATCTCTTGGATAATATTTATATTTATCAAAGTTTACATGCAAGTCTTTTAATCTAAAAATCAAATCATTTGAATACTCTTGCATAGTGACACGTTTTTTTTGAAGCATCAAGTCTTTTTGAAAAGTAAAATATAAAAATGAGATAAAAATAAGTATTACAATTGTAAAAAAAGAGTACAAAGAAAGGAAACCTAAAAGAGTTCGTTTCTCACTTTGTGTTAAATCGATATCCAAGCTTTTTAAGACTAACAATTCTATCTTTTCCTAAAACTTTTCTCAAGTTTTTAATATATGTTCTTAGTGAATTATCACTATACTGTTCATCATAATCCCATACATAGTCATAAATTCTATCATGAATAAGTAATTCATCTTTATTTTGTAAGAAAAATTTTAATAATTTTTGTTCTTTAAAATTAAGTTGCACAATTTCATTATCTTTTGTAAGTTCATTTGTACTTGTGTCAAAAGAGATATTTTCATCAATTTGCACAATACTATCTTTATTTTTTGAAAATTCTCTTTTTATAATAGTTTGAACTCTTAATAAAAGTTCTTTTAGTTCAAATGGTTTTCTAATATAATCATCACAACCACTTTCAAAACCCTCTTCTAATGAACTCATTGAATTTAAAGAAGTAATAAAGATAGCAGGAGTAGAATTACCCTCTTTTCTTACTGCTTTTAATAATTCAAATCCATTTTGAGAAGGTACATTTACATCAAGTAAAAAAAGATCAAACTTTTCTTCATACATGATTTCTTGGGCTTCATCTCCATCATAAACTGCTTTTATATCAAAACCTTCTTCTTCAAAATAGTCCACTACTGTTTCACTAAGAGTTAAGTCATCTTCTAAAAGTAATAATTTTGTTTTCATAATTTATTTATTCTTTAATTTTTCTAAATTTTGTTCATACTTTGCTTTTTCTGTAGGATTCATAGTAGGAACTCTTTGTTTTAGTTCATTCTTGAATTTTTTTTCATTTTTCTTTTCAACATATCCCATAATTGCTATAAGTTCTTGGGTACTCATTTCTGTATAGTCTACTGCAAAAAGTGGCGAAAAAAATAGAGTAATTAAAAAAATAGTTAAAATCTTTCTCATATATAATCTCTTCAAATAATTTTTATTATAATACCATAAAAATTGTAGAATAATCGTAAATTTAGGCGATTAACCTATAGTAAATTTTAAAATAAGTATAATTCAAGCCTTTGAAATTATTTACTAGGATTAAAATGAAACCCGTTGGGAAACTATTCAACAAAGTTCCTTATTTAGTAAGAGATATACATAGCAAATATAAAAGTATACATGAAGTTGAAGAAGTAATAAGTGACTTTATGTCTTATTATATGTTAACAATTGATAATCTAATTGATGTATTTTCAAATAATAGAGATAACATATCAAACTTTCATATTAAAGTTAATACAAAAATGCCTGAAGAGAGTGTTTATGTAGATTTTCACAACGATGAATTAGATATTACATTTGAAGAATCTAAAGATAATAAAACAATTAATAAAAAAGTTAATTCACTTATAATTATTGATACTTTGAAACAAGAAGAAGAGTACCAACTAATAGAAGTTTTTGACGAAATCATGGGATGTGATGGGAAAAAACTTTTTATCTCATTTACAAAAGAAAAATTAAAACTATTTGATCCTAAATCAAAACATTATAATTATAGAAAAATATTAATAGAAAAAAAAGAGTATTTAGAAAATATTAGCAATCAATTTTCTATTTCTTGTGAAGAAGTTTATCAAGAGCTATATCCAAACATTGTAAAAGCTGTTTGTAAAGACTTAAATATAACATATAAAGTTTTAGCACAAGAGATTGGATATAAAGCAGATACTATAAATAAAGCTGCCTCAACAAATAAAATTAGTGAACAAATTTATAGAGCTATTGAAATGTACTTAGAAAATCTTAGATTAAAAGAAGAATTAAAAGATTTTGAAACGATGAGAATGACACTAAGAAAAATTTTGGTTTAATTTTTAATAAACAATATTTATATTAAAATCCAGAACACAAAAATAAAAAGAGAGAATGATGAAAAGTAAGGGAAACATATTTACAGAGAATAAGACTATTATATTTACAATTTTAGCTATATTTCTATTATCAGGTTGTTTTGGTGGAGGTAGCGGAGAGCAAGAGTGGACTTCGTTAATCTATCCAGATAAAACAAATAGTAAAAGAAATAAAAAACATGGTATTTATACTACTTTAGAAGAGTGTAAAAAAGCTTCTTTAGAAGAGTTAAGTAAATTAGGACTAAAAGATAGAGGTGATTATCAATGTGGTTTAAATTGTAGTTACCATGAAGGTATGAAACTAGATATCTGTGAAAAAATGAGTAAGTAATTCTTACTCGTTTGAAATAACTACCTTATTTCTTCCACTATTTTTTGCCTCATATAAGGCTTTATCACTTCTTAAAATCGTTTCATTATGATTAGCACTTCTTAAATCACTTAACCCAAAACTTGAGGTAAGTTTAATTGAACTAGGGAAATTATAGTTTTCTATTTCAGTTCTTAAGAAATCAATTATATTGTAAGCATTTTTAATATCTGTATTTAAGATAATCAAAAACTCTTCACCACCCCATCTAAAAGCATAATCTGTACTTCTTATTCTTGAATGTATTAATTTTGCAAACTCTTTTAATACAATATCACCTATTGCATGTCCATAATTATCATTAATACTTTTAAAATAATCAATATCTGCTAATACGAAAGTGTAGTCATTATTGTTTTTTACATAATTTAGTAACACTTTTTGAATAATTTTTTCAAAACCATTTCTATTATATAAACCTGTTAACTGATCTTTTAACGCCAAATTTGTTAAGTGTACTTCATTTTTTAATTCATTAGAAATATCTCGTCCTACAATTAAATATCCATGTTTCTTCTCATCAACAATAATCGGAGTTATCGTTTGTTTATCATAATATAAGGTACCATTTTTATGCTCATTGATGAATACTGCATCAAAAGGAACATTTTTTTCTAAATTTATCCATAAAGAATTATAAAACTTACTATCATGTTTTCCTGATTTTAGTATACTCGGGTTATTTCCTATTAATTCTTCTTTTGAATAACCAGAACGTCTAATATAAGATTCATTAACAAAAGTATAATTTCCATCTAAATCTGTAACAGCAACATGCTCAACGGCTTGCTGAATTGATAATTTAAATATTTCTTCATTTACTTTTTCTTTTACTTTTTCAGACACATCCCTTTGAATTGCCATAAAATATTTAACTTCACCATCTTCTTTAATAGGCGAAATATTCCATTCTACATAATATTCACTACCATCTTTTTTATAATTAACAGTAGTACCTTCAAAAAACTCACCTTTTTCAAGGCATGATTTTAAATAATCAAGTACTTTTCTTTGAGTTCTTTTCCCTTGGAGTATTCTAGGACTCTTTCCATAAAGTTCTTCAAATTTATAACCTGATAAACTTACGAAAGCATTATTACAATATAATATTTTAGGATGCGGTTTATCTAACTTTGCAGTAGTTATTACAATAGGATTATATGAGTTTTCTACAATAGTTTGTATTTGTTCTGAAATTAGGTTATTCATATCTTTTTTCAAACTCATCCTCTTAAATAATAATTTTCTAGAATTATACCATAAAAAAATAATTTTATAAAATTTAAGATAGGCTATCTTATATTGATTAATAAGAATACCTTATAAAATAAAATAATATAAATAAGTGAAAAATATGAATAAAATAAATATCCAATATATATGGAAACTTTTATTAGATAAGAAAAAGAATTTAATTTTAGGACAAGTTGTAACAATAATAGCTATTGTTTTAAGTGTTCCTATTCCTTTGATGTTACCAGCTCTCGTTGATGAAGTATTATTAGATAAGCCTAATTTTTTTATAAATACAATAAATAATTTTATTGGTTTAGGAAATGCTTTTTATTATATTACAATTGTAACAATTGCAGTCATACTATTAAGAGTTATTTATTTTGTATTTACAGTGATTATTACAAAAATATTTACTAGTATTTCAAAATACGTTACATTTAAAATAAGAGAAAAACTAATTAATCATCTAAAAATTGTATGTATGAATGAATATGAAAGCTTAGGTAGTGGAGCAATTGCAGCAAATTTAATCACAGATGTTAATACACTTGATAATTTTATTATTACAGGAGCAAGTAAGTTTGTTGCATCAATATTAACACTTTTTGCAGTTTCTATAGTGATGATATTAATACACCCTATTTTAGGGATTATGATTCTATTAATCCAACCTATTATAATGCTTTTATCAAAAAAAATATCAAAACAAGTTGGTACCTTAAAAAAAGAAGAAAACCAATCAATTGAAGAGTTTCAAGATAATATTGGTGAATCTCTAGAACTATTTGGTCAAATCAAAGCAAGTAATAAAGAAAACTACTTTTTTAATAATTCTATTAACAAAGCAAGAAATATTCAAGAAACTTCAAATGAATATACTTATAAAAGTGTTGCTTATGAAAGATTCTCTTTTACTATATTCTTAATTGCTTTTGAAATATTAAGGGCAAGCGGTTTAATTATGGTTGCATATAGTGATTTAAGTATTGGTATGATGTTCGCAATGTTTGGATATATTTGGTTTATAATGACTCCAGTTCAAGATATACTATCAATGCAATACTCATATACAACAGCAAATGCAGCAATAAAAAGAATAAATAAAATACTTGAATTAAATACTGAAGAAAATGGTCAAAAATTAATTGAAAATATAGACACTGGAATAAATATAGAATTGAAAGATATGAATTTTTCATATAAAAAAGATAAACCTATTTTAAAAAATATTACTTTACAAATAAAGCCTGCTGAAAAAATTGCCTTTATTGGAGCAAGTGGAAGTGGAAAAACCACCCTTGCTCAAATTATTGCTGGATTTTATACAAAAGACTCAGGTGATATAAAATATAACAATACAAGTATTGATAATATAAATAAAGAGAGTCTAAGAGAAAATTTATTTTTAGTACTTCAAATGCCAATACTATTTAATAATAACCTCAGATTTAATATTACAATGGGAAATGAAAATATAAGTGATGAAGAGATATTTAAAGCATTAGAAATAGCCCAACTAAAAGAGACTATCTTAAATATGCCAGAAAAACTGGAAACTATAGTTGGACGACATGGTATTAGATTAAGTGGTGGACAAAGACAACGATTATCAATAGCACGAATGATAATAGCAAACCCAGCTGTAGTAATTTTTGATGAATCTACTTCTGCTTTAGATGTACATACAGAAGCTAAGCTTTTCAATGCTCTTCTACCAATATTAGAAGATAAAACAGTAATAACAATTGCTCATAGATTAAGTACAGTTAAAAATGCAAATAGAATTTATGTACTAAATGAAGGAGAAATAGTACAAAGTGGAACACATGAAACTCTTGAAGCAGAAGAAGGTCACTATTTAGAGTTTATAAAACCACAACTTATATAAAGGATTTCAAATTATTTATTATATTACATTAAATGATTTAAATAATGAAACTGTTCTAAATGAATATATTTATCCAAATATGGAAGAGAACTACTATTGGAGTGATGATTTTTCAAGTGAATTTTATATAAAAGCTGCACAATGTGGTTTTATTACTACTTCAATGTATAAAGACAACGAGTTTTTTCTTTTGCCTGAGATGCAATTTGATTATGCAGTAATGGATTTTAAAAATATTAAAATACCTAAAAAAGTATCAAGATTGTTAAAAGAAGATAACTATAAATTTACAATAAATGAAAAGTTTGATGAAGTATTAGAGAAAATTAAAAACTATCATGAAGAATCATGGCTTAAAGATGAATACATAAATATATTAAAAAAGATAAAAAAAGATAATATAAATTACAATAATTTTAAACTTATAAGTGTAGAAGTTAGTGAAAAAGTGTCAAATTTGTTGATTTCTGGTGAAATTGGTTACCAGGTGGGTAATATTTATACATCTTTGACTGGATTTACCACAAAAGAGAAAAAATATAACAATTGGGGTAAGTTGCAACTAGTTTTACTAAATTCATATTTAGAAGAAAATGACTATAGTTTCTGGAATCTTGGGCATCCTCAGCTATTATATAAGTTAGATTTAGGTGCCACTATTTACACAAGAGAAGAGTTTATAAAGAGATGGAATAGTAAAAAATAAATAATTTTTAAGGCATAAAAAAATTATTTATTAAAAATCTATTAAGAATTGTCTCACAATTGACTCATTTTAAAGTTTTTTTATAATTATGTGTGTTATAATACAAATAAAAAGCGAGAAAAGATTATGAGCAGCAATGTAACAATTGATTTAACTAAAGATATGCAAAAGTTTTTAAACAGCAAATCTAAAGAGTATAAGTTATCTATTGAAGATACTTTAAAAGAAATTCTAAGTCAACAAATTAACAGTAGAATTGATTTAGGAAAAGGTTTTTATTACGATAAAGTTCTAAAAAAAGTTTTTGATAAAAAGAATGTTGATACATGTTTAACAAAAACACAAATGAATATTTTTCATACTATTTTAAATAGTCAAGGTACTATCGTTGATGTAGATACTATTAAAAAGAATGCATGGAAAGATAAAAATACATCTATTTTTACTCTTAGAAATATGATTAAACAAATTAGAGATAAAACTTATTATGGACTAATTAAGAGTCATTCTAGTAGAGGTTACTCTGCTGGATTTTAATATAATATAAATTTAGACACATTCTGTGTCTAAATTTATCTCTCTATTTTATAGGTAATACTATTTTAATCAATGCTCCTGCATACTTTTTATCATTATAAATATATTCACTATTTTTCATTTTTATAGTTCCATTCATATGCCGAGTAATAATCTCTTTACACATATATAGCCCTATTCCTGTCCCCATACTTTTGTGTTTAGTTGTAAAATATGGTTCAAAAACCCTATGTATAATGCTATCTGGAACTCCACCTGCATTATCTTTTATTTTTATTTCAAGATTGTTATTCGTAATAGAAGCATCAATAAATATGTATCTTTTTTCTGATTGATTAGAAAGTAAAGCATCTCTAGAATTATTAATTATATTAATTAAAACTTGAATTAATTCATTTTCAAGTCCATATATTTCAATATCTTCAACATTTTCAATAATCTCAATCTCTTTATTATTAAACTGAGATGTTAATAAACTAATTGTTTTTCTTATCACAGTTTTTATACTAAATTCATCTTTATTATTGTTTGGATTAAAGAAGTTTCTAAAATCTTCAATTGTTTGAGATAAATATTGAGCTGTATCATTTATTTTATCCATCGAACTAATAAAATCTTCATCAGATAAAGCATCAATCTCTTTTCTAATTCTCAATCCAGTAGAAGCACTTGAAATGACGCATAGAGGTTGTCTCCACTGATGAGCTATATTCCCTATCATTTCACCCATTGAAGCCATTTTTGATTGTTGATATAACATCTCTTCTTTCTCTTTTTTCTCTTCTTCTAAAAGCTTGTTTTGTGTTATATCTTGAATTGTCCCCACTAAAGTATTTGTCTGTTTATCTAATTTCCCTCGACAATCTATCCATCTGATTTCATTATTTGGCCGATATATTCTATAAACACTTTGATGTTTAGAATTTTTTTCTATAGCATTTGATATAGATTCTTCAAAACAAGCAATATCATCTTTATGCATAATACTCTTTAAAAATACAGGACCAATATCTTTTGGGTATTCTTCTAGTCCAAAAATGTTAAGCATTTCATCAGACCAATAGATATTATTGTTAGTTAAATCAACTTCCCAATTTCCAATATGTGCAATTTTCTGTGCTTTTAGCAATAAATTCTTTTGTTTTGTATTCTCATCAATATGTTCATTAATACTTTTTTTATAATTAAAAAAATATGATTGCAAAAGTTTAGATATAGAAAATGATAAAATCAATAATAAAAACATTAAACCTAAAGAAATAACTATAATTTTTTTAATATTGTTATTTAATCTCTTTTCTAACTCTTTTTGTTTTTTTATAATAGATTCTCTCATATCTTCATAGTAAAAACCAGTACCAATTATCCATTCCCATTTATCGATTCTTTTTATATATGAAGTCTTTTCCGTATGGTTCTGTGTAATATCTAAAGAATATGTTAAAAAGTTATCTCCATTTTTTATTGTTTCTAACATTCGATTAAAAATTTTTTTATTATATTTAACTAAATTATTTGTATTTATTAATTCTTTTTCTTTGTGACTTAAAGTAACTCCACCAAAACTTAAAACAAAAACATATCCATTATTTGAATATCGTAATAAATTTATATATTGAAGAAGTTCTTTTTTAATTTTCTTTTCAAAAGTATCTACATACTCCCCTGTTCCAATAAACCAGTTATATGGTTCAAAATTTTTAATATATCCAATCTTTTTATACTGATTTTTCTTGTCACTTGGTTTATACCAATACCAACTATAAAAAGTTTCATCTTTTTGCTTTAGAAGTTTATGCATTTCTCTTATTATATAAACACCTCTAGCATCTTGGACATTATAAGAATTTCGTCCTTCTAGCTTAGGCATAATTGGATGCATTGTATTTGCAAATATAGATTTATCATGAATAAAAAAGTACCCTCTACCATTGTTAAACCTAATATCTCTTATGGCATCTTTTATTAATTTTTTTACTTCATCTTCTGTTTTATCTCTATTATTATCATAAATTGATGTAGCTATTTGATGAGCTAATTGAATATTTTCTTTTAAATTATTTTTTAATTTTGTTTCTGTACTCTCTTTTTCGTTAAGTATATAATTATAAAGATTTTCTATTTGATCTTTTATAATCTTTTTATTATTTTCAATAAAATTTTGTTCAATATTATTCTTCTCTTGATTTATTATATTTTGATTATCTAAATATAGGAAAAAAATAACGAGAAAACCCATTGTTAAGATAAAAATCGGAGGTGAGAATTTAATAATATTTAAAATTCTTTTTTCATTTTTAAAATTCATATTAACCTTTTAGAAACATCATTATATGTGATAATATTTTAACACAGTAAAAATTAATCTAGAGGTAAAAATAAGAGAAATGTTATTTTTATTTGATTGTTATTAGAAAAAATATTATGTAGTATAGATAAATATTTCTATACTACATAATTTTTATAAGTCACACTCTTTTTTAGAGCATGTATTTATTTTTAGAGGGCAATAAAGTGGACACCAAGATATAAGTGCAGTGAAAATAGGTATCACTCCTATTAGCCCTAACCAGCTGTTATTTATTACACCAAAAACAATAATCACAATACCAATAATTATTCGTAAAGTTCTATCTACTTTTCCTAAGTTTTTATTCATTCTTTATCCTTTTTATTAAATGTATAAAGAATGATATAAAAATTAAAAAATAATTTCTGCAACCTATGTTACATAACTAAAGTATTTCTATTTTTTTTCTATGAAGTTTTATAAAATTTTTATTTTCAAGATCTTTTAGAACTCTACTTATAACTACCCTTGAAGTATTTAATTCTAACCCTAATTCTTCATGTGTTATTTGAACTATCTTTTCATCTCTTTTTTCTAGATATTCTAAAACCCTTGTATCAAGTCGCTTAAACTTAATATCTTCAATAAGTGTAGTTAGCGCATTAAATTTTAATGAAAAAAGAGAAAATATATATTCTTGATAAGTAGAAGACCTAATCATCAATTGTTTAAATATATTTTCAGGAATAAGCCATCCTTTGATAGCTGTAACAGTTTGAGCAGTAGCTATTGCTTCAGAATTTGATAAAGTGCTAGAAGTGTTAATAATACACTGTTCCCCTTTTTTTATATCATATAAAGAAACAATATCATTTAAATCACCATATATTACAAGTTTTACTTTCCCTTCATCTAAAAGTAAAATATCTTTACAAATATCACCTTGATAAAAAAGAGTATAATTCTCTGGAAGCTCTATATACTTTGCATTTGATAATAAAAAGTCTTTATCTTCAACTGATAGTTTTTCAAAAAACTCAAACTCTACCATTTTAATCTCCAAGACAAAATTTTATTTTTTAAAGACAATAAGATATAGATTTTAGGTACACCATAAGCCGCGTTTTGTTTTTGATAATAATTTATCTAGTTGCTAAATTACTTTAACAATCATGCGAAGGGCATCTATTGTGAAGTTTATACCACCCCTTCTTGCTGCAGGTTGGGTTTACATAGCCATTAAGATTGCTCAAAATGCTGGTAGGCTCTTACTCTACCGTTTCACCCTTACCACCTAAGTGGCGGTTTACTTTCTGTTGCACTATCCCTTAGATTACTCTAGCCATTCTTTAAATGGAACCATACTTCACAGCAGCCCGGACTTTCCTCTTGTAAAATTACAAGCTATTATCTGTTGTACCTAAAACGCAATTATAATTCATATATACTAAAATCTAAATCAAAAAGTAAATACTTTTTGAAATTTCTTACTCAGAGATAAGTTTTGGTTCACCTAAATAAAAACCTTGAGAATAGTCTATTCCCATTTCAGTTACAATATCATGAATCTCTTTAGAGTGTACAAACTCTGCTATTGTTTTCATTTTTAATTTTTTTGCAAAATCTACTATTAACTGTGTCACGACTTTTGCATTTTCGTCATGATCTAAATATCTAATCATAGAACCATCAATTTTTATAAAGTCTACATTTAATTTCATAAGATAATCAAAGTTTGAATAACCTGTTCCAAAATCATCAATTGCTATTTTACAACCTAGATTTTTTACTGTTTCTATAAAATTACTAACTTCCTCATAATTTTCAATACCCTCATCTTCAACAATTTCGAAGATTACCCTATTTAAAGTATTTGGATACTCAATTAGTTTTTCTTTTATTAATTTAACAGTATCTTTATTTAAGATATCTTCTAAAGTCAAATTAATTGAAAAGTCATCACTTCTTTTTGAAAAATAAGCAAAGGCTTTAGTTACAACTCTTTGTGTTATTTGAGTATACATTTTTGATTTCTTTGCAATATTTAAAAACTTAATAGGAGGTACGATATTTCCATCATTATCAATTAATCTAACTAAACATTCATATTTATTTATTGTATTACTATTATTTAAAATAATTGGTTGAGCAAAAACAACAATTTTATCTTCACGAAGCGCTTCTTTTAACTGGTTCGTTGAATTAATATTATTAACAAGAGTATCTTTAATATCTAAGTTTTCATCAAAAAAGATAAAATCTTGAGTCGTATCTTTTGCATGATTTTTTGATATTTCAGCATTTATATAATAATTCTTTTGAAAAGATGCACCGCCAATTAGTTCAACATCTAAATTATTACCATCAATAAGCAAATTAGTTTTGTTAAATTTAGAAAAAAGATCTATACAATAATTTTTAAAATCATGTTCTGTAACTTCACTATTTGATAAGAAAGCAAATTCATCACCTTGAAGTTTATAGAGTTTTATTTTTTTACCTATTACATATTCTCTAAATAATCCTGCCATTTCTTTTAATACTTTATCACCTAAATTAAATCCAAAATACTCATTTATCTCTTTAAATCTTACTATATTAAAAATAGCTAATTTTAGATTATCATCATTTTCTAAATCACTTAAAAGTTCTTGTCTATTTGGTAATTTTGTAAGTAAATCTGTTGTTTGGAATCTTATTTTCTTAGCTTGTTTAATTAAGTTAGTTACATCATATCTAATAGCAATAAACTCTTTTATCTCTGAGTTTATATCTAAAATAGGAACTATTGTAGTTTTTACATAATAGCTAGTACCATCTTTTGCTCTATTTTTTATAACACCTTTCCAAATATTTTTACTTAATATTTTTTCCCACATATTTTTATAAATTGGAGGCTTTACATCTGGATGTCTTACTATTCTATGATTAGTTCCTAATAACTCATCTCTACTATATCCAGAGATATTACAAAATTCGTCATTAACATAAGTTATTACACCATTTTTATCTGTTTTGGAAACAATTGTTCCTGCATCTACAGCTTTTTTATATTCTCCAAGTAATGAACTACTTATTAATACTTCTTTATTTTTTATTAAAATATTTTGCTCTTGTCTTAACTTGGTATCAAGCATCTCATTTATACATTTTGCTAATTCTTGAAACTCCTCAAACTGAAGACTTTTAGATGGAATTTTTCTATTTTCTACATTTACCATTTTAAAGAACTTCACAAAAATAGAAATACTTTTATCAATTTTTTGTGTAAAATATTTACTCAATAAAAATATTGCAAAAATCATAAAAATCAATACTAAAATAGTGTAAAATATCTCTTCTTCTATTATTTTAATTAACTCTTCATGTTTATCATCTATTAAATCATTTAGTTCATTTAAATATCTACCCGTACCAATAATAAGTCCCCATTTTTCATAGGTTGTTATATACGTTAACTTGTCTAAAACCTTTTCTGAACTTCTATGACTCAACTTATATTCAATAAAACCACTTAAATCTTTTTTAGATTTTTCAACAATCGTATTAATAGCAGTTTTTATTTTTTGATTTGTTAAGTCACTTGGACTTTTACCTTCATTTTCTTTATACTTTTTATTTACAAGTGTTTTACCATTTCTATCAACTACAAATATATATCCATCATTTTCATAAGATATATTTCTAATTCTTTTTAATACTTCTTTTTTTAAGTCATCTTCAACTCTAAAAATATAATCAGCAGTACCTACTACAAAATTAAGTGGTTTGATTAATTTAACATAACCATGCTTTTCAGCCTGAATATCAGGTTTATCTGGCCTATAATATGTCCAATCTAAAAAACCTTCATTTTTTGTTTTTCCAATATTAATAAGTTCTTGAATAACTTTTTTTCCACTAACATCAGTATAGTTTTTAAATTTATAAGTGCCTTCAAACTCTGGTTTTAAACCATGTACAATTAGTTTTGCATCTAAATCAAACATAAAGTAATAACCAAAACCATCAAAAAACTTTATCTCTCTTAATGCATTTTTAATAATATCAATAGTTTCTGCTTTAGTTTTAGTATTCTTGTATTTGTTATATATATTTACAGCTATACTTTCAGCTTCATCAACCCTTTCTTTTAAAAGTTCATTAATTCTCTCGTATTTTAAAGAATGGCTATAATCAATTAAAGCAATAACCCTATCTACTTCATTTTTAATCTTTTGTTTTTCATTTTTTATATATTCAATTTTTTGTTTTTCTAAATTTTGATTAAATTTTCTATAGTCATAACCTATCCAAGTTGCACCAATAATAAAAATAGAAAGAACTGTGATAAATAAAATAGTATAAGAAATAGACTTTGATAATTTGTAAGACATAATATTCCTCCAAGAACGTGAAATATTATAATATATAATATTATAGGTTTATAATATAATATTATACCTTAACTATTTAAGACTTACTTAAATAGTTATTTTTTTATAATATCATAATGTTCTGGGGGTAGAAAAGTAAATATATCATCAGAAATTTCAATATTTTGATTAGGATTATCAAAATTAATAGAAACTTTATTTTCTAACTGATCTACATATGAAAGAGATTTTATTTTATCATTTTCTAAAAAAATAATATATTTTATACTATATAACTCTGCTTCAAATTTATTATTCTCAACTTTTTTCGCATCTTTTAGAAGTTTTACTATATCAATACTGTTTTCTAATGTTGTATAAATAGCTTGTTCTAACTCTGGTTCATCAACAATTGCTATATTATCAAGAACATAAACATTTTTAATAATAGGAGTTTCATACTTCCATAAAACTTTGCCGCTATTCTTAATAAATACCTTTCCTTTATATTCAATTGTTTTATTTGCTTCATTTGTAACTGATTGAATAAATTCTGCTTCAAAACTCTTTAAATTTTCTAATTGTGAAGAAGCAAATACGTTTGAAAAAAACATCATAACTAATACTAAAAATCTATAAACCATATTTTAACCTTAATTTTTATATAATCTTGCGATTATAACTAATACCAAATTAAAGTATAAGTATTGTGAAACTGTTTGGTATAAAAGGAATTTATTTTATGATTAATATTTTTTCAAGTATATTTGGAACATCAAATGATAGAGAAGTTAAAAGATATAGAAAAAGAGCAAATGAAATTACTGCTCTAGAGAGCAAGTATGAAGCTTTAAATGATGAAGAATTAAAACTTTCTTTTGAAGAATTAAAAAAACAAGTGCAAAGTGAAGAAAAAGCTCTTAGTGACGTATTAACGGAATCTTTTGCTATTACAAGAGAAGCTAGTAAAAGAACATTAAACATGAGACACTATGATGTACAACTTATTGGTGGTATGGTTTTAAACGACGGTAGAATTGCTGAAATGAAAACAGGTGAAGGTAAAACTTTAGTTGCTACATTACCTGTTATATTAAATGCAATGACTGGAAAAGGTGTACATGTTGTTACTGTAAATGATTATTTAGCAAGCAGAGATGCAAAAGAATTAGAACCTTTATATAACTTTCTAGGCTTCCAAGTTGGTGCATTAATTGGTAGTTTAAAAGATGATGGTGAAAGAAAAGAACAATATTTAGCAGATATCACTTATGGAACAAACAATGAATTTGGTTTTGATTATCTAAGAGATAACATGCATTATGATTTAGAAGAAAAAGTTCAAAGAGAACATAACTTTGTAATTGTTGATGAAGTTGACTCAATTTTAATTGATGAAGCAAGAACTCCACTTATTATTTCAGGACCTACAAACCATAAAAGCGCAGATTATGCTAAATCAAATCAGATTGCATTAGCCTTAGAAAAAGGTGAAGTTATTGAACCTAAATCAGCAGAAGAAAAACCATATTCTACTGGTGATTTCACAGTTGATGAAAAAAACAAAGCAGTTTTAATTACAGAACAAGGTATTGAAAAAGCAGAAAAATTATATGAAGTAGATAACTTATATTCTTTAGAAAATGCAATGTATTCTCATCACCTTGACCAAGCTTTAAAAGCGAACTATATATTTGAAAAAGATGTTGACTATGTTGTAAAAGACAATGAAGTAATCATTGTAGATGAATTTACAGGAAGATTAAGTGAAGGTAGAAGATTTAGTGAAGGTCTACACCAAGCACTTGAAGCAAAAGAAAGCGTTACTATTCAAGATGAATCACAAACATTAGCAGATATTACATTTCAGAACTACTTTAGAATGTATGGTAAATTAGCAGGTATGACTGGTACTGCACAAACAGAAGCAACAGAGTTTGCAGAAATTTATAACTTAGATGTTGTTTCTATTCCTACAAATGTTCCTGTTACTAGACTTGACAGAAATGATTTAATTTACAAAAGTGAAAGAGAAAAATTTGAAGCTGTTAGTAAAAAAATCAAAGAATACAACGAAAAAGGTCAACCAGTATTAGTTGGTACTGCTTCTATTGAAAAGTCAGAACATTTACATAACTTATTAACAAAAGCAAAAATTCCACATACAGTATTAAATGCTAAACAACACGAAAAAGAAGGAAAGATTGTAGAAGATGCTGGGCAAAAAGGTGCAGTAACTATTGCTACAAATATGGCTGGACGGGGTGTTGATATTAAACTTACTGAAGAAACACTTTCACTTGGTGGATTAGCGATTATAGGAACTGAAAGACATGAATCAAGAAGAATTGATAATCAGTTAAGAGGTCGTTCTGGTAGACAAGGTGATATTGGTGAATCTCAATTTTATTTATCATTAGAAGATAATTTACTTAGAATTTTTGGTTCAGATAAAATCAAAGGTATTATGGAAAGAATTGGTATTGAAGAAGGTGAACATATCGAATCAAAGATGGTTACAAGAGCTGTTGAAAATGCACAGAAAAAAGTTGAAACTATGCACTTTGAGAGTAGAAAGCACTTACTTGAATATGATGATGTAGCAAATAAACAAAGAAAAGTAATCTATGCATTTAGAAATGACTTATTAGATCCAGAATATGACATCATGTCAAAATTAGATGAAAATAGATTAGAATATATTCAAGATTTATTAGCAAATGCAGAAATAATTGAAGGAATGCCTTCAGAAGATTATAATTATGAATTTATTATTACAAAATTCAAAGAAGAATTAAACTTAATCATTACACAAGAAGATATAACTTCAGAAGATTATGATGCATTAGAACAAAAACTTGTTTCTATTATTAAAGAAGTATATGAAGAAAAGATGGGAGTTGCTGCACCTGAGCAAAAAAGTGAAATCGAAAGAGTATTATACTTACAAATTTTAGATAATGCTTGGAGAGAACATTTATATTCAATGGACACATTAAAAGCAGGTATTGGGCTTAGAGGTTATAACCAAAAAGATCCACTTGTTGAGTATAAAAAAGAATCTTATAACATGTTTATTGATTTAATTGGAAATATTAAAAATGAAATTATAAAAGTATTATTTACTGTTCAACTTCAAAGTAATGATGATGCACAAAAAGAGCAAGAAGCTTTAGCAAAAATGAAAGCAGAGATGGAAGAAGCTACTGAAAACTTAGTTACAAACTTAGATCAAGAAGCAATAGCATCAAGTGAAAAGAAAATTGCTAGAAATGAGCCTTGTCCTTGTGGAAGTGGTAAAAAATATAAACAATGTTGTGGAAAAAGTGGACCCAAAAGAGGTTTAGCTGCAGGAAACTAGTTTGAATAAAAAATTAGTAAACTTTATTGTCAAAAAATATCTAAAATTTGACAAAAAAAATCCATTTATATCTATAAGTGCTATTTTAGCATTTGTAGGTGTAGCTGTTGGAGTAATGGTACTTATTGTTACTATGGCTATCATGAATGGTACTGCAAAAGAGTTTGAAAAAAAACTTTTTACAATGAACTATCCTTTATCTATTTATGCTAAATATGAAAATAGTATAAATACAAAACTTTTAGAAGAATTAGAAGAAAAATTCCCAAATATGAAATTCTCTCCTTATTTATCTTCTCAAGTTATTATTCAAAGTGGTGATAATATGGGTGGTGGTATGATTTTTGGAGTTGACCCTAAAAAAGAATCAGAGATAAACTCTATTTATAAAGAAGCTGCAGAAGGTTTAAAGTTATCAAAATACGATATTATCATTGGTGATGGAATTAGACAAAATTTATTTTTAAGAGTTGGAAATAAAGCAACTCTATATTTTACATCAATAAATCCAAGTGGTTTAACAATGATGCCAAAACTTAAAAGATTTACATATAAGAACTCTTTTAAATCTGGTTTGCATGCATATGATAAAGCTTATATTTACACTTCAATTGAAGCCTTACAAACACTTTTAAAAAAAGAAAAAACAATTTATGATGGTATTCATGTATATTCAGACAATGCAAGAAAAGATATTGTAGAAATAAAAGAATTTTTAAAAGATAAAGGTGCTGGAGTTATTGGTTGGTGGCAACAAAATGGAAACTTCTTTGCTGCAATGGAATTAGAAAAGAAAGCTCTATTTATTGTTTTAATGCTAATAATACTAGTTGCTTCACTAAATATAATATCATCACTTCTAATGACTGTTATGAGCAGAAGAAAAGAGATTGCCCTACTTTTATCTATGGGTGCTTCATATAAAGAAATTAAACAAATATTTTTAAAACTAGGAACTATTATTGGTTTCTCTGGAATTATTGTAGGTGTTGGATTAGGTTTCCTTGGAATGTGGATACTAGATACCTTTGATATTATTTCTCTTCCAGCAGATGTTTATGGAACATCAAAACTTCCATTAGAGTTATCAACACTAGATTTTATATCAGTTATTATTGGTGCAGTTATTATTGTACTATTATCTTCTTACTATCCAGCAAAGAAAGCAACAAATATCGATGTAATAGATGTACTAAGAAACGAATAATAAATTTTTATTTATTATCTTTCTTAGTTTCTTCTTCCTCTTCTTTAGCATCTTTTTTATCTATACTTCCACCCAATGTTTCTATTAGTTTTATTGGTGAAGTTATAATTCTTTTTAACAAGTTTACAGGAGCTGTTACACCCTCTTTTGCCAACTCTGTTTTATATTTTGGTTCCTCTAATGTTCCAAAAATTTCAACTTGAGTATCTACTCTTTTTTCATCCCCTAATAATACATAATTTATAACTGGTATTGCACCCACTATCTTTGAATAATCTTTTAAAAATATCAATTTTAGTTTTGAATTTATTTTAGAACTATCAAAATCAATTGTTGCATGACCATCAAAATCAATTCCATTTCCTTTTGTAAAAATCTTATTCATATTTAAATATTTCTTTTCAAAGTTATAAGAAAAATCAATTTTTCCTTCATTTACTCTGTACCCATTTAAATTAAACCCACCATTTGTCGCCATTCCCACAACTGATGGAATAGCTAAAAATGGATTTATTAATGCAGGAGATGTATTTATAAATATAAGTAAATTGTTTAAAATAGCTAAATCAATTATTTTAGTATTAGATAAATCCGCACTACCTATTATCACTCCATCTTTACCATTTGCAGTAAGGTTTACATTTCCATCTTTAATTAACTCTTTACTCATTAAAGCATTTAAAAACTCATCATTCATATTTTTAGCATTTACAAGAATATTTCCAGCTGAATCTTTAAAATACATAAACTTTGTATCTTTATATTTTAAATCTATATCTGTTTTATGATTTTCAAATATAAAATCATATGTAGTTGCCTTTGCAATATATTTTTCATTCATAATAATATTTGAATTTATACCACTAATATAGTAAGCGATCTTAGAATCTTTGTCTTCTTCTATTGTTGTATCATAAAGAACATCATAACCATTTAATTTCATAGTTAACTTTTCTTTTTCTAATTCATATTTTAATTTTAATTTATCATCTTTAGTTTTTATATCTAAAATATCTTTTGCATATGTTCCATATATTGTTAGATTTTTGGCTTGTTTTCCTTTTCTAGCTATTGGTAAATCTAAATCTAAAGCCTCACCTTCAAAACTAATCTTAGAATTCTTTATATGAATGTTTGCCCAAGAAGTTTTATAATTATGTTCATCATCAAATTTTATAATTGAATTCTTTAGTTCCAAGTCAATATTAGGAAACTTTTTAGACTTCGTACTTTTTTTTGTATTATTTTCAAGTACTAAATCAATATTATTAAGTTTTAAAAGTGGATTTAGTTCATCTTTAAATAATATTTCAATATCAGAATCATTTGTTTTGATTGTTGTAGTTTTACCTTTTATATTACCTTTTGCAGATAATTCTTTAATAGCTTTTCCATTTTTTTCAAATGGAAAATTTAAATCTTTTGCATTTACTTTGAAAGAAATATTATCCTCATCAATAATATCTACATTTAAATCACCCTTTTTAATATCAATTGTTTCAAGAAGTTTAGAATAAGGATATACAATACTTAAATCTTTTATATCAACATTTATCTTCTCTTTAGAAATATCTAATTTTGTTTGTAAAGCTTTTAAATCAATCTCTGTATTATTTTTAAAATCAATTTTTAAATCTGTTTTCAAATCATTTATATTTACAACTGAATCTTCTTTTGAGCCTATATCAAAAGAGTTAATTTTTGCACTTCCGTAAGCAGTTGAATTTTTAGTATTAATTGTTAAATCCAAATATGCATCTAGCATATCATTATGAATCATATGTGAGTCTTTTATTACAACATCATTATCTTTTAAAACAACTTTTGCTTTTTTTGCTAAAAATTCGAAATTGTTTAGTCTTAAAACTGCATTTGTCGCATTAAAAGTACCATCAACATCCATTTTTCTAGAAGCTAAATAAGGAATTCTTAAAATCAACCTTGAATCTAGCTTACCACTTTTTTGTCTTAAAGGAAGATTTATTTTATATGCTTTTAGAATTTCAAGGATATCATTGTTTAAGATTGATTTAGTTTTTAAATCAACAACTACTACTCCTTTTTCTAAACTAGTTAAATCTGTAATATAAACTTTACTACCATAAATTTTACTTTTATTGTATGTTGGCTTTTCTAAAGTAAAAGATAACTTATCACCTTTATAATCAATTGTTAATTTTTTAGTATCAACAGGTTTTGCATCTTTATGAAATCTTATTTTTGCATCTTCAATTAAAACCTGCCCTTTTAAAGAATCCATAATAGGCAGTTTTTTATTTAAATCAATTTTTCCATAAAGATAATTTAATTTCATCTTTCCAGTAACATTGTCATACATCCAAGCTTCTGCAACACTATCAAGTCTAAAAAATTTCTTTAAAAATTTAAGTGATTCTATATTTGTTGTACTATTTATATAAAAATCTAAAACATCTTCTGTAAGTTGTACATTTAATTCACCTTCTAAATTGTTATAAGCATATTTTCCAAAAAAGTTTAACATCTTTTTAGAAATGTTTACTTTTGATTTTCCAATTAAAGCAAGTTCTATATCTTTTAAATATATAGAATAAACATCTAATATAACATCTGAAGCTGCAAAATCTAAATCAGCAGATATATTTACAAACTTGTTATCTAAATAAAGATGTTTCTCATTTAATACTATTGTAAATTCATTATCTTTTATTTTTAGTCTTTCAATATCAATTTTTTGAAACACCTTTAAAACTTCTGGCAATTTTTCAATATTTTTTTGAATATCTTCACTTGAGCTTTCAACTTCAGATTTTTTTGATTCAAATATAATCTCTTCAACTTCTACAATGAGTTTTTTATCCAATTTTATATACAATTGCGAAATCGAAAAATTTCCAAAAGAGAATGAATTAATTTTAATGCCAGAAAATAGTGAAAAAACAACAACTAATAAAAAAGTTAATAATAGTATTATAGTAAGTTTGATAATTTTTAACATTATCGAGATGTTCCTTATAGCAAGTATTGTTGTACTGTTTTATGTGAATATACCGTTAAGTTCAACAAAAGTGTTACACATCCCTAAAGGTAGTACTAATAGTATTATAACACATTTAAATAAAACTGGATATGAATTAAATATTATAGATAAATATATAATCGATTATTTAGGTTATCCTCAAGCTGGATGGATTGATTTAAAATCTCAATATATGCTAAAAGGTGATTTTTTATATAAAATTACAAAGTCAAAAGCAGCATTAAAAACAATAACTTTAATTCCTGGTGAAACTTCATATATATTTTTACAACAATTATCAAAGAAATTTAACCTATCTCATGAAAAATTAGAAGACATCTACAATAAATATGCATATAAAGCTGATGGAAATATTATTGCAGATACATATTCTTTACCTTATGGAATGAAAGAAGACCATCTTTTATTTTATCTATTTTCAAATACAAATAAACAATATGAAGAATTCTCTAAAAAGATTTTTGGTTATTATGACAAGAAAAAATGGTACTACTATATAACAATGGCTTCAATTATCCAAAAAGAAGCAGCCTCTATTGATGAAATGCCACTTGTATCATCTGTTATCTATAATAGGTTAAGAAAAGGTATGGCACTACAAATGGATGGCACTTTAAACTATGGTAAATATTCCCATGTAAAAGTTACTGCAAAAAGAATTAGAGAAGACAACTCATCATACAATACATACAAAAATAAAGGACTTCCAGCAAATCCTATTTCAGCAGTTAGTTTAAATGCAATTAAAGCAGCTATTTTTCCTGTAAAAAGTAATTACTTATATTTTGTAAAAGATAATAAAACAGGTCTTCATAAATTTACAAGTACATATAAAGCTCATGTAAATAATATAAATGCAAATAGAGGTGTTAAAAAAAGTTACACTAAAGTAAAAGAAAAAGAGACGAAAATTGATAAAGAAGCTAAAAAAATCATGAAAACAGACGTTTCTAAGCAAAAACCCTCTTCTATTAAAGATTTATGGAATAATGTAAAATAATATTTGTGCATAATTGAAACAGTCACTTTTATGTAACCAAAATAAGAACTATTTTCAATTATCATAAATTTAAATACTGCTATTATATCTCTACTTAAATTACAAACTAGGAAAGAGACATGTCAAAAATCATTTACACTAGAGTTGACGAAGCACCTGCGTTAGCTACTTACTCATTTTTACCAATTATCAAAGCTTTTACAAAGAGTTCTGGTATTGAAATGGTAACAAAAGATATTTCATTATCAGGAAGAATTCTTGCAACTTTTCCAGATAACTTAACTGATGATCAAAAAATTGGTGATCATTTAGCAGAGCTTGGAGAGTTAACTCAAGACCCATCTGTTAATATTGTAAAATTACCAAATATTTCAGCGTCTATTCCACAGTTAAAAGCTGCAATTGCTGAATTACAAGCAAAAGGTTACAATGTACCTAATTATGATGAATCTGACGAAACAATCGCTAGATACTCTAAAATCTTAGGATCTGCTGTTAACCCAGTACTTAGAGAAGGTAACTCAGATAGAAGAGCTCCTGGAGCTGTTAAAAACTACGCTAAAAATAACCCACATAGAATGGGAGCTTGGGCTAAAGATTCTCAAACAGATGTAGCACATATGGATGCTGATGATTTCTATGGTGCAGAATTAGCTACTACTATGACAGAAGCAAATGATGTTAAAATCTCTTTCTTCAATGAAGCAGGAGAAGAAACAGTTCTTAAAGCTTCAACGCCACTAGAAGCTGGTGAAGTTATTGATGCAACTAGAATGAGAGCTGCTGCTTTACAAGAATTCTACCAAAATGCAATTGATGAAGCTAAAAAAAGAGGAATCTTATTATCTTTACATCTTAAAGCAACTATGATGAAAGTTTCTGACCCAATCATGTTTGGATTTGCAGTAAAAGTATATTTCAAAGATTTAATTGCTAAACATGGTGAATTATTTAATTCACTAGGTGTTAACTTCAATAATGGTTTAGGTGACTTATACTCTAAATTAGATCAAGTTAATGCAGATAAAAAAGCAGAAATTGAAGCTGATATTGAAGCAGTATATGCTAAACAACCAAGACTTGCGATGGTAAACTCAGCTAAAGGTATTACAAATTTACACGTACCATCAGATGTAATTATTGATGCATCTATGCCAGCTATGATTAGAGGTGGTGGTAAAATGTGGAATGCTGAAGATAAAGAAGAAGATACTTTAGCAATGATTCCAGATAGATGTTATGCAAGATCTTTCCAAGCAGTTATTGATGATTGTAAAGAAAATGGTGCATTAGACCCTGTTACTATGGGAACAGTTCCAAATGTTGGTCTTATGGCTAAAAAAGCTGAAGAGTATGGTTCACATGACAAAACTTTCCAAGCAGCAGGAAAAGGTACTATCAAAGTTATTGATAAAGATGGAAATAATGTATTTGTATTTGATGTAGAAGAAGGTGATATCTTCAGAATGTGTCAAGCAAAAGATGCTCCAATCCAAGACTGGGTTAAATTAGCAGTTTCTAGAGCTAGATTATCAAATACTCCTGCAATCTTCTGGTTAGATGAAAACAGAGCTCATGATGCAGAAATGATTAAAAAAGTTAATAAATACTTACCAGAACATGATACATCTGGATTAGACATTACTATTGCAGCTCCAGTTGAAGCTACAAAAACTTCAGTTGAAAGAATGAGAAAAGGTTTAGATACTATTTCTGTAACTGGAAATGTTTTAAGAGACTATAACACTGACTTATTCCCAATTTTAGAACTTGGAACATCTGCAAAAATGTTATCAATCGTTCCATTAATGAAAGGTGGAGGATTATTTGAGACTGGTGCTGGTGGTTCTGCTCCTAAACACGTTCAACAATTTACAGAAGAGCAATACCTAAGATGGGATTCATTAGGTGAATTCATGGCTTTAGCTGCATCTTTTGAGCACTTGGCAAATACACAAGACAATGCAAAAGCACAAGTTCTTGCAACTACACTTGATAAAGCAACAGGAACTTTCCTTTTAGAAGATAAATCTCCTTCAAGAAAATTAGGTTCAGTTGATAATAGAGGTTCTCACTTCTACCTAGCAATGTACTGGGCACAAGAATTAGCTAAGCAAACTGACGATGCTGAATTAGCAGCAGAGTTTGCTCCAATTGCCCAAGCAATGACTTCAAATGAAGATAAAATTAATGCTGAATTAGTTGCAGCACATGGTAATGCAGTAGATATCGGTGGATACTACTTACCAAATGATGAGTTAGCATCAGCAGCTATGAGACCATCAGCAACTTTAAACTCAATTATTGACTAATTATCATATAATTGCATAATATAAAAGGTAAGACTTTTTCGTCTTACCTTTTTTTATTTAAAAAATATACAAATAATTTAATTATATTAAAATAAATTTGATATAATTAAACTATTAAAACACAAGGGGTTTATAGTGAACACTAAAAAAGTAGGAATTATTGGAGTAGGAAATGTTGGTTCAACATTAGCTTATACGCTTGCACATAAAGGAATTTGTTCAAATATCGTACTAAAAGATATTAGAGAAAATATAGTTCAAGCAATGGCGTTAGATATCTCACAATCTGCAAATGCTGCAAAATCTCATACAGTAGTAACTGCTGCAACTTCAGGAATAGAACTAAAAGGTTGTGATGTTATTGTTATAACAGCAGGACTTCCAAGAACTCCAGGAATGAGTAGAGATGATCTACTAGTAACAAATGCAAAAATCATGGAAAGTGTTTTAGAGGATGTAAAAGTTTACGCGCCAAAAGCTAAACTTGTAATAGTATCAAATCCTTTAGATGCTATGGTTTATACAGCTTTAAAAGTAACTAACTTTCCAAGAGAGCAAGTTATTGGAATGGCAGGAATCTTAGATAGCGCAAGAATGTCTCACTTTATATTAGAAAAAGTAGGTTATGGTGCAGGACAAATAGAATCTTCTGTTATGGGTGGTCATGGTGATGATATGGTACCACTTCCAAACTACTCTACAGTTGCAGGAGTTGCAATACCAGAATTGTTAAGCAAAAGTGATATTGAAGATATTGTAACAAAAACAAAAAATGGTGGACTTCAAATTGTAAAACTGCTAGAAACTGGTTCAGCTTATTATGCGCCAGCTCATGCAACATCACTTATGGTAGAAGCAATTTTACATAATCAAAGAAAAATCTATCCTTGTGCAGTTATGTTAGATGGAGAATATGATTATGAAAACATTGTTGGTGGAGTACCTGTGATGTTAGGAAGTAATGGAGTTGAAAAAATCATAGAACTAAATCTAAATGAAGAACAAAAAGCACTATTTGCAAACTCAGTTTCATCAGTACAAGAACTAGTAGATACACTAAATACAAAATACTTTCAAAAATAGTTAGGAACTCTCCTAACTATTATCTTTCAACACACCCTCCACATAAATTAGATATAATTAAATCAAATAATACAAAAGGTCAGAAATGATTAAAACATTAGAAGTTTATAATGTAAAATGTGGTGGTTGTGCAAATACATTAACAACTGCTTTAAAAGAAGAATTTGGTGAAGTTACTGTAGATTTAGAGGTTGAACCTAGAAAGATTACTCTTGATATAGAAGATGAAAAAATGGAAGAGTTAAAAGTAAAACTTAGAGGTCTTGGTTATCCTTTGACTACAGATGAATTGAGTGGATTTGATAAAGCTGCTGCAACTGCTAAGAGTTTTGTTAGCTGTGCTGTTGGGAAATTTAATGTTGCTACAAGTAAAGAAAACTAACTAATAATCTTAAATTTTTTATAATTATTTATTGCTAAAATTATTATATTTCTTATTAAAGGATATAATATGAATTTTAGTAATATATTGAAGCACCCTTTAACATCAGTTATTATTGGATTTTTATTAACTGGAATTATTGGAACATTATTAACAGATTATATTCAAAAAAGAGAAAAAGAAATACATCTTCAAAAAGAAGCCTACAATCATGTTAGAGAATTTTCTCAAACTCTAGCATTAAGACTCACAGAAGCAACATACTTAAAGTCAGCATACTTAAGAGCTGTAGAAAAAGAAAAACTTAATAAAAGAAAAGAAGCATATGATAACGCAGTAAGAAAATGGAATATTGAGCTTCTTAAACACTTATTCACATTTAGAGAATATTTTGAATCATATAAAAGAATTTTTATTGAAGATAATATTGAGAAAGATTTAATTCCAATTTTAGTTACAATTGATTCTTGTTTAACAAAAGAGTATGATAATAATACAAATATTGAAAAAGAGACTATAATGTGTTCAATTAAAGATAAAGAAAAAACTCTATCCTCTATAATAACAGCTGCATATACTTGTGGTTATTCAATATCTAATTCATTATTTACTGTAATTAACTTGAACTTAAAAGATAAAAAAGAGATTGAAAAAAATATGAAATTAAATATTTCAAAAGAATGTAATTTATATCTAAATCAATCTAATTTATAAAACAATTAGTTTTTTAATAAAGGCAATTTATTAAGTAACTTCTCACAATACTCCCACTGATCAAGTGAATCCTTCCATTCAGTTGGAATTGCATTCACTCCAAAATAAGCACCTAAAACCATACCAATCATAATCCCCCTAGAAGCGTTATCACCACCAACCATAGCATTAGCCTGTAAAGCTTTTTTTAGACCATCTTCTTTATCTGCATATTTCAAAATAAAATATACACTTCCTGGCAATGTACCTTCAGTTGGACTAGCCTTTCCTACTTTAATAGGTTCACTTCTTCCTACATCCCAAAGTCTTGCCATTGAAGTTAGTGATAAGTCATCACTAAACTGTTCTTTTGATAAATCAGATTCGGGATTTGATTCTTCTTCATATTTTGCAATTGCTTGTCTAACTTTATCTTCAAAAAAACCACCCATTAAAATTGCTACTTCTTCAATAGCTTCTCTTGGTTTAGTTCCATTTATAACTCTAGAAGTAACTCGTGCAAAAAATTCTGCTCCACCTAGAGCATGAGTCTCTCTATGTGTAAACATCACTTTTTTTGCAACGTCTACTAATTCTTCTTCATCTTCATAATATGCATGAGCTGCTACATGTCTTATTGCCGTTGCATTTGAATAACCACCAAGATTTTCAACAGGAACACCTTTTTTTACTTGAGCATAAGTTTCTCTTGTCATTGTACATATCCAAGAGCCCCAAGAGTGTTCTAATCTATTCATCCAATGAGGAAGTATCCTTTTTACATCAAAAGCTCTTGGAGGCTCTGAAATTGTCGCTAAATGCTCAAGAACTAATATATTATAATCTCCATAATCTGTAGTACCACCAGCTTTTTTCCCAGGATGGTAGTTTTGCTCACCCCAACCTATTCCATGAGTCATGCCACCCATCATTTCCCCAGGGCTCATAAACTTTTCAATGGGCTTCTCTCCGTAAGCTTTATAAATTTTTTTTGCATCATATTCATAATGACTTCCTAAACATAAAGCATCAGCAACTATTGCAGAGAAAAAAGAACCTTTTATAGAATTTTGTTTTGATATATTATTCATAATTTATTACCTAATTTTTTAACCCCATTATAACTAGCTATTTTTCAGTTATCCTATTGATTTTAACTATGATAAATTATTTAGATTTTTTTAATTTTTATAAAGATTAATTATAAGAGTGACTTCTAAAGCTTTCAAGTTCAAAAACTATTAAAAAATTGGAAAAGAGAATAAAATAGTTTAGTATTATTAAAACCTAAAAAGAACTTTATATAAAATTTCTTTTTTCTTTAGATAACCAAAAACTGAACTATCTATACTATAAGGAGTAGTGCCTTCAACATAGTAACCTTTTTCATTGATTTTAGTTACTTGTTTAATCATCATTCCCTCTTTCTCATGATTAAAGATAATTGTATCATCAAGTTCTATTTTATTAAAGAAAAAAGGTTTTAAACAAAATATTCTTTCGCCATTTTTATAAAAGGGGTACATAGAGTCCCCTTTTATTTTTAAGAATTTAAACATTACCTTTATGCAGGAACAACAATCTCTTCACCTGGAAGATAATTTGCTTTTACTTTTTTTGTAGGAACTTCTTTAAGTGCCCAGAAAATTTCCGCAAATTCATTTACTGCATTAAGTAACGCTACTGCTTTATCTCTAGAAACATGTTGTCTATTTGCACTTCCTAAAGCCATTATATTATGAACTAAAGCATGTACATTTGGATATTTTTCAACCATAGGTGGTTTGATAAAATCTCCCCAAATAATTCTTACTTCATGTTTTACTTTTTCTGCTTCTTCTTCTTTAACTGCTACATGTCTAGAAATTGTATTAATATAATCTAAACTATCACTTTTTTCTAAACCTTCCATTAAATCAACCATTCTAATAACACTTAACGCAGCAATTTGTGCAGCAATTGGATCATAAATTCCACAAGGTACATCACAATGAGCTTTCACTGTATCAATAGTAAATAAATTTTTCATTTTCTTCCTTTATGTTAATCTGTAATAACTTTTTTTATATCATACTCTTTTGCTAAAGAGTAAGCACTATTACCAAATACATCTATTTGATGTTTATTGGCACCTCTACTTAAAAGATAATCAACTAAATCTAAATGCTTATATAATATAGCATAAAAAAGAGCATTTGCTTCCAGATGGTCGCATAAATTTATATCAATTCCTCTATTTAATAAAATCTCAATAAATTCAGTTTTACCTTTATACACACAATAATGTAAAACATGTAACTTCTCTTTTAAATGAATATTTAAATCTATATTAGTAGAAAGTAAAAGTTTGAAAGCTTCCATATTTTCAGAATAAACTGCCCAAAAAAGTGCATTTCGTCCATCATTGTCTCTAACATTTATATTTACATTTAATTTAATTATCTCTTTTAGTCTTTTTGTATTTTTTGCAACTATTGTTTCAAATAAAACTGACCAGCCATAACTATTTTGATAATTTACATCTGCACCATTCAATATTAGTTGGTTAAATGTATCTTTGTCATTAATATTAGTTAATAGTAAATCTGATAATTCATTGGTATGAATTAAATGATTATTACTCATACGTAAATCCTTTTTTAACAGTATATCTTATTGATAACTATTATCAAGATTATTATATTGTTTTTACTTTAAATTAATTTGAATAATAATTGCTAAAAGAAGTTTTTTAAGTAAAGAAGATTCTTTACTTAAGAAGATTATATAAAGGCTCTAAAGCTGCTTTTTTTTCTGATTCATTCATTGAACCATCTAAAGCACCCTCTTTTACTTTTCCTTCATAAATTTTTGATATTGTTTCATCTTTATTTAAAAGATACGCAAAAAATCTTATTTTTGAATTATCTAATACATTTAATGATTTTACCATTCCACCTTCAAAATCATAAATCATAGGAATATTACTTCCTTGATTCAACTCTTCAAGCTTTCCAGGAATAAACATTTTTTTTACAAACCACGGTGCAGCTGATATATTTGCAACCATAATATATGGAATATCAAGTTTAAAAAGTTTTGGCAATTCTTTTACAACTGCAAGTGAGTCGTGATTTCCTACTATAATAAGAGCTTTTTGATTTTTCTTAAAAAGTTCTTCTCTTTTAATTTTCTCATCAATACCAACAAGTTCAAAATCTTTTGGTAAAGAATTATATTTTACTATATTTATTACATTTTCATTAGCAACTATTTGTTTAGGTTTTTCTGCAGTTAAAAAAACTAAAAGTCCAAAACCAGCTAATCCTAAAAAAACTACTTTTAATAAATTTGCCATTGATATCCTTGTTTCAAATTTAGTACATAGATTGTATCTATAAAATATTAATCGTCGTTTAACTAAAATATTTAAATTTTTCTTTTTTTTGCCTCAACAAAAGCCTAAATAAAGGCTTTTGTAAATTTTATAATCTTTTTATAAATAAAATTAAACAATACCAAATGTACATTTTTAGTACAAAATGAACATACTTAGTACATACTTAAAATTACTAAAGTAGATAAATTTGTTTCAAATTTAAAAATATATTTATCTAATCATAAAATTTTTATAATATAAACCCTAAATATAAAATCACAGATATAAAACTTGCTATTTTCTTTCAGATTTTTTATTCTTCTTCACCCATCTTTTAAACAATCTATGGGTTTTAATCTCTTCATCTAAAAAATTATTTTTGAAAATCTGATCAGTTAATTTTTTTGCTAAATAAGGAGACAAAACAAAACCTCTTCCCCCTACACCATTTATTAAATATAAATTATCAATAGTTTCTAACATATCATCTTTTACATGAGAGCCATTTACTAAATGTGGAAATTTTTCTAAGGTTATTTTTGAGTCAATTAAATTACCAACCATAGGAAAATAATCTACACTAGAAGCCCGTGCTCCAATTTTTATATCACAAACTTCAACATCATCAAGAGTTTTTATCTCATTTGCCAACTTTAAAAGTTTTTCTGTATCACTATTAACACTATTTTCACCATAACTATGAGAAAACATTTTATTTATATTTGCAGTTTTTATACAATGATTACATACATCTAAATCACATTCAAAGCGATGATGTGTTGCACCAATAGAAATTAAATTTTTCTTTTTATCTTTATTAAACTTTGAAACTGATACAGAACACTCTTTATGGTAGTTTTTATTTATACAAGTTGTAGAATAAATATCTATTTTTTGTCCCCAAACTGCTCTAATATTAAAATATTTCTCTTCCACTAAAGATATATCTGCACCTGTAGTAAGTATTAGATTTTTAGCTTTTATTTCATCATTTATTAGCCAATAATTATCTAATTTTTTTATATCCCCTACTTCATAATTAAATCTTTTTTCTACATCCTTAGATAAATTTTTACATATTTCATAAGGATTTACTTGAGAACCTATTCCAAAGAAATATCCATCTTCTTCCTCTTTAAAAGGAAAATCCATATATGGAATATAAGAGTTAAATTTTTCTCTATCTTTATTATTTTTTGGAATTCTAACAACTCCACAATTTATAATATCTTCTGGCATATTCTTTAAATAAAACTCTGTAGAAAATTTTAAAGCTTCAGTTACTAAACTTTTAAACTTGTTTGCTTTTCCTAAAAGTGGAGATAAAAATGCACCTGCTGCTCCACTTGCACCTTGTGCAATATCACAGTTTCTATCTACTAACAAAATAGATTTTGATTCTTTTGATAAGAAATAAGAAGTGCTACAGCCTGCAATTCCTGCTCCAATTATTACAAAGTCATACTCTTTAGACATTTTTATCAATCTCATCTAAAAGCTGATAGTTTGGTCTCCAATATCCTCTTCCACCTCTTAAACTTATGCATCTATAATTTGGAAACTTTTTTCTATAATAATTTAATCTCTCTTTTGTAACTTTTCCAGTATCACAATAAAAAACAAATACCGTACTTTCTGGTAGTTCTAACATTTCGTAAGGATTGTATGTAATTGTTTCTATATTTTCAATTGGTTTTAAAATAGTATCTACTAATACTACTTTTACACCTTCTTTATCTAAAATCTTTGTATATTTATAAAGCTCTTGTTGTGTCCATTCATCTTTTTCAAACATAATTGAAATTAGCAAAAAATTGATTAAATATAGTTAAAGAGAACTTTAGTAATTTAGTTATAAAGACTCAACTATTAAATTCTTTTTTTTCAGATATTGATTCTAATTGCTAACATATCATTTTAAACTTGATTGACATTGACTCAAGTTTTTGATAAAATATATATAAATATAAGAAAATTTTAGGAAAATAAATGGCAAAAAGTTTATATGAAACATTAGAAGTAAGTGAAAATGCATCAACAGATGAAATAAAAAAAGCATATAGAAAATTAGCAAGAAAATATCATCCTGATGTAAATAAAGAAAAAGATGCAGAAGAAAAATTTAAAGAAATAAATGCAGCCTACGAAGTTTTAAGTGATGCACAAAAAAAACAACAGTATGACCAATATGGTGATTCTATGTTTGGTGGTCAAAACTTCCATGATTTTGCACGTGGTCAAGGTCAAGGTGTTGATTTAGATGATATTTTAAGACAAATGTTTGGTGGAGGAGGAGCTGGTTTTGGTTCATCTTCTTTTGGTGGTCAAGGTGGTTTTGGCGGATTTGGAGGACAAGGTGGATTTGCTGAACCTGATTTAGATACACAAGCACAAATTACAATTGCATTTGATGTATCAATTCTTGGAGGAAAACAACATATCTCTTTAAACAATGACTCTTTTGATATCAAAATTCCAGAAGGGATAAAAGATGGTCAAAAAATTAGAGCAAAAGGTAAAGGAAAATCTTATCAAGGACAAAGAGGAGATTTAATCATCAAAGTTAATATATCTGATAGTCCAGAATATGAAAGAGATGAATTTACATTAACTAAATCATTTGATATTCCATTAAAAACTGCATTATTTGGTGGAAAAGTAGAGATAAAAACTATTCATAAAGATATTACGCTAAAAGTACCACAAAATACTAAGCAAAATCAAAAGTTTAGAGTAAAAGAATTAGGAGTACTAAATAGAAAAGCTGGTTCAAAAGGTGATTTATATTTAAAAGCAAATATTGTATTGCCAAAAATAGATGAACTTGATGAAGCTTTAATAGCAGAGCTTCAAGAAAAACTACCAGAAACAATCTAAAGGGTTAATACATGGATACTAATGCCTACAATGAACCTGTCTATTTAATCTCTGCTGTTGCAGATATTTTAAGTATACATCCTCAAACTTTAAGACAATACGAAAGAGAGGGTTTAATAAAACCCTCTAGAACAAATGGAAAAATAAGACTATATTCACAAAAAGATATTGATCATATTAAATATGTTCTTACACTTACAAGAGAACTTGGTATAAATTTAGCTGGTGTTGATTTAATATTACAGTTAAATGACAAAATAAGCTCTCTAGAAGAAGAAGTAGAATCGTATAAGGTAAAACTAAAAGATATAAACAAATTTGGCATAGTGCCAAATTCTAAAGCATTAGTGATTAAAAAAAGCTCTTATGATGTAGTTATTTTTGAAGAGTAAAGAAGAGTTGTAAAAAATTACTCTTCTTTATAGTTGATATTGTACTTTATAATCTCTCATTAGAGGTGGAATATCTAAATAGTTTTCATCATCAGAAGATAGTTTCTGACTTCCATCATCAATATTTTCTTTTGTCTCAACTTCAGCAGAATCATTTTTAGACTCAAAACCAGTTGCTACAATAGTAATTTTAACTTCATCTGTTTCAAGTGTACTATCAGAAGTTGTACCAAATATGATTTCAGCATTTGAATCAATAGTATCATGAATACTTGACATAACATCATTGATAGCGAATAATGATACTTGAGGATGAATATTGAAATGAATTAAAATACCTTTTGCACCACCAAGAGATACTTTATCAAGTAAAGGAGAATCTATAGCGTCTTCTAAGGCTCTTTGCGCTGCATTTTCACCTTTTGCTTTACCAATACCCATTAAAGCCATACCTCTGTGTTGCATGATTGTTTTAACATCAGCAAAGTCAGTATTAATATCAGAGTTACCTGGAGTTAAAATAACTTCAGTCATTCCATTTACTGCTTGGTATAAAATATTATCAATAATTCTAAAGGCATCTTTCATACCTACATTTTCGTCAATTATTTCTAATAATCTATCATTAGGAACAACGATAATTGAATCAGATACTTTTTTTATCTCTTCAAGACCAAGATTTGCCAATCCTGCTCTTTTTTTACCTTCCCAAGTAAAAGGTTTAGTTACAACTGAAACAGTAAGTGCTCCAATCTCTTTTGCAGCTTTTGCAATAATTGCAGCGGCTCCAGTACCAGTTCCACCACCAAGACCAGCAGCTATAAATACAATATCTGCACCTTTTAGTGAATTTTTAATATCATCATAACTCTCAACAGCAGAATCTCTACCAATTTCTGGTTTCATTCCTGCACCTAAACCTTTAGTAAGTTTAAGTCCTAATTGAATCTTTTTAGGAGCTTTTGAGATATGAAGTACTTGTAAATCAGTATTTGCTGCGATTAAATCAATTTTATGAGAACCTTCATTAATCATATGATTGACCATATTACAACCACCACCACCAACACCTATTACAGCAATTTTAGCTACATTATCAGATAGCGCTTGATTTGGCATTTCCACTTTTATATCGTCCACCTTAAATAGATTCTCATTCATTAAAACCACTCCGTAATAACATTCCAGAATTTTGACATTCCTTTACCTTTTTTATCTTTTGAGATAGTTGGTAGTATTGTTGTATTAGGATCACCCTTAATTATATATTCTTCACTTTTTATTTTTTCTTCTTTTTCAATTGGCTTAGCTTTTTGTGTTGGAGTAGAAATAGGTTCTTCAATTCGTTGAGGAGCTTCTTCTATTTTTACTTTTTTTATTAGATTCTTATTTGAATCTAATTCAAAATTTCTATTTGGTTCTAAAGAATAAAGTAATAATCCAACAATTGTTGCCATTTTAGGATCTTCAAAACTCATATATCCATTTTTAATATTTATAGGATTAGAAATTTTAACTGGTAAATTATCAAATACCAATGTAGCTAACTCTTTTATCCCTTCTAATTTACTCATACCACCAGTAATAACTATCCCCGTTCCTAGGTTCTCGTGAATACCACTCTTTTTTAAATTATTTCTAACTAAAGAAAGAACTTCTTCAACCCTTGCATGAATAATAGTTTGAACATGTTCTAAAGAGACTTCTGAAGAATTTTTCTCATCACCTATTCTTGGTGTTCTAACTTTTTTATTAGCTAGTTCTTCATTTGTTTTTAGTAAATCTCCATATTCTGTTTTAATCTTTTCAGCAGCAATAGGAGGAGTATGAAGCATAACAGATAAATCATTTGTAATATGATTTGAACCAACAGGAATAAAACCATTATAAATAACAGATGTCCCTTTATAACAAATAAACTCAGTTGTTGTTGCACCAATATTTATAACTGTTGCACCAAATTTCTTTTGTTGCTCATCTAAAACAGATATCGCAGTTGCATATGAATCTAATACAAAATTATTTACTGAAATTCCTGCTATTTTAAGTGCAGATTGTACATTTGTAAGTGCAGTTTTCTTTGCAGTTACTACAAATACAGAAACTTCTAATCTCGAACCATTCATATTTAATGGATTTTCAACATCTGCTGAATCATCAATCTTAAAAAAGATAGGAATTACATGAACTACTTCATATTCAGGAATAATCGTAGCATTGTATAAAGCCATTTGAAGAACTTGATTAATCTCATTTTCTGTAATTAATCCATTTGGAATATTCACACTACCAGAACTTCTAATTCCTTTTGTATAAGCTCCAGAAATAGATACAACAGTTGAATCAATCTGTTCAGTTGTATTTCTCTTCGCAAGTAAAACAGCTTCTTTTATGCATTTTGAAGCAACTTCAATATTAGAAATAACCCCTTTATTAATACCATCACTTTTATATGAACCCGTTCCTAAGATATTGATTTTATAGTCTAAATTATTTCGTGCAATAACTGCAGTTATATTTGCTGACCCAATATCAATTGCTAAAAGAGTTTTATTCAACTATTACTCCTTAATTTCCGTAGATTGAACTTCATATCTATTTTCTAAACTTTTTACTAAGTTATTCATCATCTCTTGATTATATAAATTATTAATTGTCGTTTTTACTGCTTCATCTTTTGATTTATCATATGAAGCTAATCTTGTATCATTTATCTTATAAAGAACAATTTTATTTCCAACATTAATTTTACCCATTTTTTCAGCAGATGCAAAAAGTTTATTTAAAAATCCTAATGCCTCTTCTTTATTTAAGCCTTCAAGTTTATCAAAAGAGTCTCTAGCAACATAACCAATATTTGTACCAGTAAAGTTTTTTAATGCCAAAGTAGCTTCTGTTTCTAATTTTTCAGCTTTAGCTACTTTTGCATAATCAGCAGAAGCTAAATCTTTTGCTTTTTCATAAGATAAAGTTTTAGGGAAAATTTTATTCACTACTTTTACAATAATATACTTGTCACCTTCTAAGAAAGGCTTTAATAAATCACCAGGAATAGATTTTTGAATTCTTCCATTATTTTCAGTAGAATAAGATAGTTTATCTTCAGAAACTGTTTTCTTATTATCAAAATTTTCTTCACCTTTTTTTATTTTAAGGTATTTTTTAAGAGCTACTTTTTTTGTCGCTTTTAAATTTAAAGCTTTGATAATATCTTCTCTGGCTTCTTCTAATGACTTAATTTTTCCATCTTCTTTTTTATAGTCAATTTTAAATTTACTATAGTTATTAGCAATATCTTCATCAGAAAAAGTTTCAGATACTAAAGGTACTTCATTAAACTCTAAATCGTATGCTGTTTGAGACTTATAGTTATTTTTATTTGCTTCCCAGTATTTTTTAACATCTTCATCTTTTACATCTACAGTTATTTCATCTTGATTTAATATTTTAATTGAAATATCATCTTCTGAAAAAAGTAACTTGTTTAAGTTTTCAATCTCATTTTTATTTGCTTGAACTCTAAATAGTGATTCTACTTTTTGTAATAAGATATCTCTCTTCATTGATGCTTCAAACTCAGTTGGATTTGTTCTATTTTGATTTAAAACTCTAATATAAGTATCTTTGTCAAACTTTCCATCTTTTATAAATCCCGGAATTTGAACTAGTTGTTTAGCAATTTCTTCATTTGTAACATCAAAACCTAATTCATCTGCATAAGAAAGAATAAGATTCTTTTGAACTGTTAACTCATATGCAGCTTTTCTTAAATTCATTTTATCAGCCATCTCTTGATTAAACTGTTCTCCAAAGATTCTTGCATATTGTTCATATAACGATGAGTATTCTCTTTGATATTCGTCTACACTAATTTCTCTATCGCCTACAACCGCTACTGCTCCACCTTTTGAACCGTAATCATAAGAACCCCAGCCGACGAATCCAGCCCCAACAAATGCTATTGTACTTATCCAAATCGTTATAACAAGCCATTTCTTGTGTTTCTGCATCCAAGTTATCATAAAATATTATCCTCTAAAAAATTTTAGATATATTACAAAAAAGTTGCTTTTAAGTAGGTAAAGAAGTAGTAAATATTTTTTCTAAGTATTTTTTGATAATAAATCGTTTATTACAGATTCTCTTTTTGTAGTTTCTATTCTTTTACAAGCACTTTTAAAAGCATCTTCTTCTCCAACTATAAAACACATTTTTTTAGCCCTTGTAATTGCAGTATATAAAAGCTTTGTGTTATGCATTATATAATGTGAAAAAGTCATAGGAATAAGAGCATTTTCATACTCCATACCTTGTGTTTTATGGATAGTTAAACAGTATGCCAAAGAAAGAAGAGAAGATAACTCATCAAACTCATAAAAAACAACCATATCATCATTTGGATATAAAACAATACATCGATTTTCTTCAAAATCAAGTTTTATTATAAGTCCTAATTGACCATTAAAAACTCTTTTTTCTAAAAATTCTGTTGAACCAGTTTTATACATTTGCATAGTTTGAGCTTTCATATTTTCATTTTTTATATGAATTACTTTATCAGTCATTTTATACTCATAAAGCTTTGATTTATAGGCTTTACCTTTAGTATGATTAAACAGAGTTTGAAGTTGCATATTTATATTTTCAACTCCTAAAGGTCCTGCTTTCATAGGAGTAATTACTTGAAAAAGAGTCAAAGCTTTTGATATATCTTTTTCTTTTATAAAATCATAATAGCTTTGTATATAGTGTGAAGAAATATTTAAAATTGTATTTAAAATACTTTCACTAATTTGTGCTCTTACATTTGAGAATTCATTTTGATTTAGACTATTTTTTACAGCATAGTAGTTATCAATAGAGACATTTACAAATTTAAAATCTTGATATTCTTCATTATACTCTGGAATATTTCCTTGTCTAATATCATTTGCAATTACAGCAATTGCTTGATCATCACTTTGTCTATAAATTTTTGTAAGTTTACAAATAGGTGCCAACTCAAATTTAATTGCATCACCCAATATATTCCCTGCACCTATTGCCGGTAACTGTCCATCATCTCCAACTATTATAAAAATTGTATCATCTGAAACTTTTTTAATAAGATTATAAAACATAACAGAGTTTACCATTGATGCTTCATCAAGTAAAATTACTTTATGAGGGAAAAAGTCTTTATCTTCATGTTTTACAAAAAGTGATTGAATAGTTGAACTATTATATCCTGTAGTATCAGAAATACGCTGTGAAGCAATTCCACTTAAAGCTATAGTAATAATATCATCATAAGAGACAATCTCTTCAAGAAGCTCTAACACTGCCCTACTTGAAGTTGATTTACCTGTTCCTGCATAACCTATCAAAAACAGAGTTTTATGCCCTTCATTTATAATTTCAACTGCTTTTTTCTGTTCAGGACTTAATTCAAAACCTAAAGACTTTTGTTTTTTTTCTAAATATTCATCAAAAGCTTTTATAATCTTTTTATTCTGCTCGCCTTCTCGTCTTTGAAAAAATTCCATAATACGACGTTCTGCAAAATATAACATAGCAGGAGAGAGTCTATATTCATTTGTTTGAAAGATATCTTCTTCTACAAGCATTTTTGTAACTACTTGCTCATATAATTCTTCTTCATTTTTAAAATGTAAAGATTCATCAAGAAGTTTATAAAGATGGGATTTATCTATTGATGAATTTCCATTGTTATCACAAAACTCTCTTAAAGTATAGTTGATACAAGCATTTATTCTAAACTCAGACATAGGATCAATTCCTAAAGATTTAGCAATCTCATCTGCTCTTTTAAATCCTATGCCTTTTATATGAATTAAAATATATGGATTTTTTTTGATTTTATCTATTAAGTTATCAACTTCACTAAAATGTGAGTATATTTTTGTTATAAGATTTGAAGTTACACCAAATTGTGCTAAAAAAGCTCCAAGCTCTCTTAAATGCTTAAATTTTTGCCAAGAACTAACTATTTTTTCTAGTTTTTTCTCTTTTATTCCTTTAAACTGTAAAAGTTCTCCTGGTCTTTCATTTAGTATTTCTACTAATTCTTCCTCATCATATTTTTCAAGTAAATCATGGGCAAACTTTTTACCAATGCCTTTTACAATTTTTGTTAGAAAAAAGAACATCTCAGCTTCTTTAAGCTCTAAAGTTTCAAATTCAAATTGGACTCCATACTTTTTATGAGTTGTCCAATTTCCTTTTAAAATAACTTCTTCACCAACTATTTTTTCAATATCTGTATCAAAATATGTTCCACAAATTTTTTGATTATTTTCAAGTACAGCTATAGTATATTTTGTCTCATCATTTTTATAAAGTACTTTTTTTAAAACACCACTTAGATTAAAAGTTTTGTGTTCATCAATTACTTCTGTAGATTTTTTATCTTTGGCCATTAATATCCATCATCAAATTTTGACTTTTTATGTTTATCTTTTCTATATGAATTTCGATTTCTCTCTTTTTGTAAAAGATTCGCATCTTTTAAAAGAGTATTTCTTTCATCTTCAAAACTATCTGTATGATTTTCTAAGTAAGATAAAGTTTTATTTATAAAAGCTATTAAATCTACTAAATATTTAGAATTTAAATCGACAGCCTTTACTCTTTTTATATCTTCATAATTTTTTAAAGTTCTTTCTTTAAAAAGCTCAGTATCAAAGTTTTCAAGTTTAAGTAAGGAAACAGTTCTAGTAAAGAACTTCTCTAGAACTCGAATATATCTTATTCTTAACTGTTTTTCATGTATCTCAGCCATTATTATAAAATTGTATCAATATTTTCTAATGGTCTTGCAATAACTGCTTTGTCTTTATTTATTACAACTGGTCTTTCAATTAATTTTGGATTATTAGCCATAGCTTCTAATAACTCATTCTCATCTTCAATATCTTTTAAATTTAATTGTTTATAAATATCTTCTTTTGTTCTCATCCATTTTTTAACATCAACATTTAAAAGTTTTAATATCTCTTTTAATTCATCAACACTTGGGTTTTCGTCCATATATTTATAAATAGTAGGGATTATTCCTTTTTCATCTAAATAAGTTAATGCATTTCTAGATTTTGAACATCTTGGATTGTGCCAAACTATTATATCTTGCATATAAATCCTTCATTAAAATTTAAAAGATTATATCTAAAAAAGCTTATAAAATTTAGTTTACTATTAGAAATTTGGAAGTATATCATTAAGACTTTCAAGTCCTAATTCTGAAAGATTCAAGTGGATTTGTCCCATTTTCAGGGATTTATTATTCATTATTACAGGAGCAAAAATATCCATTGATGAATCAGACACATGTGATTGAAGTACAAATATATAAAAAATTGAAATATCTTCTATACTTTCTATTTCTAGTTTTTGTTTAAAGTCTTCAGGAAGTTCAAAAGCAAGAGATTTTAAAGCACCAAAACTCATTAGTCTTAATGCAACACCCGTTTCAACTCCTTTTATTACCGAAAAAAAGTCATCTAACCTTGACAATTCAAACTCTTTTTCATTTTCGCACCCATCAATTGGGATTACTACTTCAAACTTCATTTTCAACCTTATGTTAATCACGAAATTCTACACAAAATTACTTATTATGTCAATTAGAATACTTACTAATATTTAAAAATATTATTTAATAGTCACCATTCCATATTTATGATATACTTTAATTATGTTAGTTTCAAACAATAGCTTATTAAATATTTTATTGCCAAATGAAAATAAAGTTCTAAAAGACGTATTAAAAGAGGCAGATGCAAAAACTCTAAATAGTCTAAAAGGTGGTAATACTACAGTTGGAGATATATTAAAAAATCTATTTTCTGATTTGAAAACTGGTGACAAAAATAAAGCTACTATAGAAAATATGTTAAAGAATTCAAATCTATTTAAAGATTTAGGTACCTTTTCAAAATCCATTACAACACTATTAAATCAAATAGACAGTGACTCAAATTTATCTAAGTATAAATCACTATTACAAAGTTTTTTAAAAGATATATCAACTATGGATGAGAAGTCTTTAAAAGATTTAATTTCTAAATCAGGTGTTTTTTTAGAATCAAAAGTATTAGAACAAGCTAAAGGAAATACATCTTTACCTAAAAACTTAGAAAATATCTTAAATCAAATAAGAGATATTATTAAAAATATTCCAGGATTAGATGCAAAAAAAGTAGAAAGTCTAATAGATAAACTATTAACAAACAATGCTAAAACATTAGGTTCGGCAGCTCAAAATAATGCGGATCTAAAATCCATAGTAAGTTTGTTACAAACATTATCCAAAAATACAGGAGATAAACAATTAGCTAATCTATCAGTGCTTACTAATTCACTGAAAGATTTATCATCAAAAGCTGATCTTTTGGAATCAAAAGTGACTAATAACCCACAAGTAAACCTTGCTCAATCAAAAGAAGCTATTTCAACTAAAGCTCATGAAGTATTATCACAATTAAAAAATGAATTGATTTTAAATAAGAATATACCCAATAACCAAACAATTTTAAAACAAATAGATAACTTGTTACAAACAAATAATTTATTTGCAAAAAATAGTTCAACAATAGAACCAAGAAACCTTTTAAATATGTTAACAAATTTAATTGATACAAAAAATATTTCTGCACAAAGTAGTAATATTTCAACTATTGTTTCAAATTTAAAAAATTTAACTGAAAATATTTCAGGTTTAGAAAATAAAATTTTATCAAACCAAAATATACAAAGTGAAAAAGTACAAATAACACAAGATATAAAACAAAATTTGGCATCATTAAAAGCTGAGCTCATAAATATTAAAAATATAGACGTAAAACAAATTAATCAAATAATAGATAAATTACAAAGTTTTCAAAATATATTTTCAAAAATAGATATTCCAAATGATTTGAAAATGCTAGGACAAACTATTTTGAATCAAACAACAAATTTAAACAGTTTTCAAAGTAATTTCTCATCAAATATAAATAATCTAATTTTGAACCTAAAAGAGAGTATCTTAAATCTGTCTACAAATCCAGCTAATAATCTACAACAAACAATTATAAAAACTGTAGAGAAACTAGAAGGTATAGTTAATAACTTTATTCAAAACCCATCAATATTAAATGAAAAAGCTATTTCACAAAATCCTATACAAAATGATATGAAAGCAATGTTACTTCAAATACAAGAAGAATTAATAGGAAAAACAGATGTAAAATCTCAAGATACTCTAAAACAAATAGATAAGATGTTAATGCAAGTTGAGTACTATCAACTTTTATCTATTAGTTCTAATAGTAATAGCGTTTATATCCCATTTATTTGGGATATGTTAGATGATGGTTCAATTTCGATGAAAAAATTAAATGAAGACAAGTTTTATTGTGAAATAAATTTATCACTAAAAGAATTTGGACAAACGCAATTATTATTGTCTTTATATGATAAAAACAAATTAGATTTGACAATCTATGCATCTAAAGATAGCTTTAAACAATCAATAAGAGAAAACTCTTCTAAACTAAAACAGGCTTTAAATTCTGTTGATTTAATTCCTGTAAATATTAAGATAATTGATTTAAAGAAAGAAGAAGAGAGCAAAGAAGTAAATCAAACAAATTTATATAACCAAAATATTGACCTTGGTTTTGGAATAGATATTAAGGCATAAAATGAGAGAAAGAGATATTAAAAAAGCTGTTGCCCTAAATTATGATATAGATATAGATAAAGCTCCAAAAGTAACTGCAAAAGGAAAAGGTGAACTTGCAAAAAATATAATAAAGATTGCTGAAAAAAATGAAGTTCCAATAAAAAAAGATGAAGACTTAGTAGAACTTTTATCTGCAATTGATATTGATAAAGAGATTCCAGATAGTATGTATAAAGCAGTTTCAGAGATATTCTCCTTTATTTATGATTTAACTACAATAGAACGTAAAAAACGTGACCTCGAATCAAGAAATTTTTGATAGTAGTGTAAGTATTATTATAATATAATCCAAAAAAAAATAAAGAACTAGCATCTTATGAAAATCAATAATCTTGACAATCCAATTTTTATATTTTTACTATTTTTAACAACTATTATTGTAAATACTATTTCTTCTATATATTTTTTCCCTATAATGCTTTTAGGAATATTATTTATGGGCTTTTTTGTATGTTTAAAAAATAGATACTATTATTCTTTATTATTTATAATAATGGGTTTTTTATTTATCGAACTAAATAATGGCTTTAAGGCATTTTCTATAACCTTATTAGCTTCATTTGTTTATATTTTTATTGCACCATATATTAAAAGAGTTTTGTCCTTTAACACCCTAAATCCATATATCTATATTAGTATATTCTATATTGGTGTTTATGTATTATGGTTAATAAATAATGACTATTCAAATGAATTAGCAGTTACTTTATTTACCAACCTTATAATTGATTTTATACTTTTTGGAGTTTTAATTTGAAACGTTTAAATTTTATACTTATATTTATATTTATTATTCTTTTAACTCTTCTTTCAAGAGTATATTTTTTAAGTATTAAGTCAAATACATACTATGAAGAGCTTTCAAAAAGAAATTATATTAAAAGAGTTTATAAAGTACCTAATAGAGGGATAATAAAAGATAGACATGGACAAGCACTTGCTATGAATAAGTTAGGCTTTTCTATTAATATTAAACCACATCTTAGATCATATAAAAATAAACACATTTTAGATGAATTAGTAGTGCTAATAAATGAACACTTTCCACATATAAAGAAAGAAGATTTATATAAAAGATATAAAAAACTAGACTCTTCATATAAACATGATTTTGTAAAGATTGTTGATTATATACCATACGATGATTTTTTTGATAAATATACTTTATTTAATTCATTAGATACGATAAAAATAGAATCAGAAGTAAAAAGAGTTTATCCTCATGGTAAAAATGCTTCACACATTATTGGATATGTAGGAAAATCATCTAAAATAGACATAGAAAATAACGATTTCTCAAAATATAGTGGAATAATAGGTAAAAATGGTTTAGAAAAGTTTTATAACAATAAACTTCAAGGTGAACTTTCATACAAAGATATAAAAGTAAATGCATTAAATAAAGAGATAGAGTTACTAAAAGAACATGAACCAAAAGTAGATAATAATATTAATATTTCACTTGATATTAAACTACAAAAATACATTCAAGAGATATTTAAAGGTAAAAGTGGTGCCGTAATTGTAATGGATGCAAAAAACGGTGAGCTTTTAGCTGCAGGTTCTTATCCAGAGTTTGATAACAATATCTTTGTTGATGGAATTTCAGTAAAAGATTGGAATGTAATGAAAAATGATTTCAATCATCCATTTACAAATAAATTAGTAAATGGTCTTTACCCTCCAGGCTCTGTAATAAAAATGGGTATTGCACTCTCATTTTTGGAAAATGATGTAAAACCAAACTTTAAAGTATATGATAGTGGTTCTATAAAACTTGGAAAACGAAAATTTAGATGTTGGAAGCATTCAGGTCATGGAGAAGTAGGTTTTAGAAAAGCGATTAGGGAAAGTTGTGATGACTTTTTCTATAAAGGAAGTCTAAAAGTTGGAATAAATAAAATTTCAAAAACTCTTGCTAAATATGGTATTGGAGCAAAAACAGGAATAGACCAAACAAACGAATATTTTGGTACAAACCCAAATAAAGCTTGGAAACAAAAAAAATATAAACAACCATGGTATATAGGAGAAACAGTAATCACTTCAATAGGACAAGGTCAGATGTTAGTTACACCTATGCAAATAGCAAGATATACAGCATTTTTGGCAACTGGGAAACTTCCTAAACCTCATTTTGCAAAAGAAAATTATGAAGAACCTTTAGAAATTGAATATAATAAAAAACACATGAATATTATGAGACAGGGAATGTATGATGTTGCCCATCATAAAAAAGGAACAGCAACAAAATATATAAATTCAAAAGTTTCAATAGCAGCAAAAACAGGTACAGCTCAAGTTGTTACTATACCTCAATCTGAAAAAGTAAGGATGAAAGAAAGCGAACTTGAATATTATCATAGATCACATGCTTGGTTAACAACTTATGGTCCATATAAAAAACCTAAATATGTCGTAACAGTAATACAAGAACATGGTGGACATGGTGGTCATGCAGTAGGTGAAGTTGTAAGTAAAATTTATGATAAACTTGAAGAACTTGGATATATAAAAAATAAGAAATAAAGAGAAAATTCAATTTCTTTAGATTTAATAATATTTTAGATATTATAACCGCTAATTTACATGAGGATTATATTTGAAACTACTTATTAGTTTATTGATTTTTTCTATCTCTTTATTTGCACAAGAAGAAGCTTCTGCACCAATAATTAACCTTTCAGTAGCAGCACTAGAGGAACCTGCACAATTTGTAAAAACTATAAATATTGCTTTAATTTTAGCACTACTAGTACTTGCCCCTACTTTACTTTTAATGGTTACAAGTTTTACAAGACTTATGATTGTATTTTCACTTCTTAGACAAGCTTTAGGATTACAACAAACACCTCCAAATCAGATTATTGTTTCACTTTCACTTATATTAACAATTTTTATTATGGAACCATATGCTAAAAAATCATGGGAATTAGGTATCAAACCCTATATGGATGAAACAATTGGTTATGAAGTAGCTTTTGAAAGAGGAGTAAAACCTTTCAAAGAATTTATGATAAAAAATACAAGAGAGAAAGATTTAGCTCTATTTTATAGAATCAAAAAAGAAGAAAATCCAAAAAATATAGATGATGTTCCATTAACATTATTGATGCCAGCATTTATTGTAAGTGAATTAAAAACTGCTTTTGAAATAGGCTTCTTAATATTTTTACCGTTTTTAGTTATTGATATTATTGTAGCTTCCATACTTATGTCTTTAGGTATGATGATGCTTCCTCCAGTTATGATATCCTTGCCTATTAAAATTATATTTTTTATTGTAATTGATGGATGGGCTCTAATTATAGGAAATTTAGCACAATCCTTTAAGTGACGTAACCGTCACTTTTCATAATATATTAAAGTTAAACTAATTTAATTTCATCCTCTTTTGTATTAATCATACATAAAAATTCATATTCACTATCATAACAGGCTTCATAATAATGTGCAACTCCTGCTGGTATATATAAAAAATCACCCTGCTTTGCATGATACTCTTCATCACCAATAACTACTTTTGCCTCACCTTTTAAAACATATTGTTGGTGTTGTATCTCATTTGTATGATTTGGCATAGAACCACCACTTTCTAAGCTAACTTTTCTAACTATAAAATCTTTATCCTCATTAGGTGTTAATACTGCAATTTTTGCATTTACTGTTTTTGGGATTTCATTTGTTTCAAAATCTCTTGAATTCTTACAATACATACTTATCCTTTAAAAAAATTGCATAATTATAGCTTTTTTTACTAGAATACAAAATATTAAAATAAAAAGGAACATATGGAAACTTTTCAAAACGAAATAATCAGCTTTACAGTTATTACTATTGTTGTTATATTTCTAGCATACATTTCTAAAAAAACAGAAGATAAATATAAGTAATAATTCTTTTTATACTAATATTTAATATTTTTTTGTATAATCCCAATATTATTACCATAGGATAGATTATGCATAAGTTTTTATTATATTTATTATTACTTTTAAGTACTTCATTCTCACAAACAATTAATTTTGAAGATGCCTTAAATTTAACTCTAAAAAATAATAATAAAATTAAATCTCAAAAATTAAATATTGAGTCTTCAAAAATTGATATTAAAAAAATCGAATCTTACTCTTATGGAAAAATAGATTTATCACATGAAATGACAAGAACAAATCATGCTGGACACGTATTTAACTCCAAATTGTCTTCAAGAGAAGCTACTTTTGATGATTTTGGAGCAGGAGAATTTATAGGGCCTAGTAGTTTAAATGTTGAACCAGATAATCTAAACCATCCAAAAAGTAGAAATAATTTCAATACTAAAATAACTTATGATATTCCTCTTTTTACAGGTTTTAAATTATCAAATCAAAAAGACATATTAAAATTACAATTAAAAGCTCAAAATATAAAACTAAATCAAAATAAAAAATCTTTAGAATATGAAGTGTTATCTGCTTATAATGCAGCAGTTGTAGCTAAGGAATTTATAAAAGCTACAAAAAAAGCAAAAGAAGCAATCTCTTTTTTTGTAAAATCAGCTAATGAATTTTATAAAGAGGGTTTAGTTACTAAAATTGATAAAAAGCAAGCTAGAGTATATGAACTAAATGTTCAAAGTAAAATAATTGAAGCAGAAAATAAATTTGATATAGCTATTGCATATCTTAAATTTTTAACATCAGATAAAAATATAATAGATGTAAAAGAACTAAAACTTTTTGAACAAGAAAATAAAAATTTAAACCAACTATATAAATTCGCTTTAAAAAATAGAGATGATTTAAAAATGCTTGAAGAAAATAAAAAAGGTATGAAAAAAAATATAGAGATAAGTAATAGCTCTTATCTACCTACAGTTTATTCACACTTAGAATATGGGGTAAATGATAATAGTATAAGTTTTGATTCCGAAAAAGACTATTATTTAGCAAGTTTAGGAATTAAATATACACTATTTGATAATACAAGAAAATATCAAAGTCAAAAAAGTAAAATTGCATTTAATAAAACTTCATTAAATTTAAACCAATTAAAAGATGCTATAAAATTACAAGTGGAAAAAGCAACTTTAGATCTAGATGCAAAACACAAAATCTTCAAAGAAAAAAAAGAAGCTAAAGAATTAGCTTTTGAAGTATTAGAACAATCAAAACTTATGTACAAAAATCAATTAATTTCAATGACAGAATTATTAAAACAAGAGGCAATCTTTAGGGAAAATGAAGCTTCATTAATCATGGCAAAATACCAAAAGTCTCTTGCCTTAGCAAAATTAAATCTATCAATTGGAAAAAGTTTAAAAGAAGAAAAAAGGTAATTTAAATGAAAAGATATATATTTAGTTTAATAATAACATTATCCTCTATTATGAATCTTCAAGCCCTAGAACTAAGCGGTACTGTAATATCGGATAATGAAAAGATAATAACTAGCCGATATATAGGCTATATTAAAAAAGTTCATGTAAATGAAGGAGACTTTGTAAAAAAAGGTCAACTATTATATGAAATAGATTCATCTAGCATTGACAGTAAGACAGAAGAAGCTAAATTAAGTCTTCAAATACAACAAAATAATCTAAGTAACATCCAAACTAACTATGACAGATATAAAAGACTATATGAGAAAGACTTAGTTCCTAAGTATGATGTTGAACAATTAGAATTAAAACTAAAAAATATAAAAAATATGATTTCAATTGCAAAAGCAAAATTAAATGAAGTAAATAATCAATATAGATACCTAAAAATTGTGGCTCCCAATAATGGACTTGTTATCAAAAAAAGTATAAAAAGTGGAGAAATGGCAATGCCTTCAAATCCAGCAATTATATTATCAGATTTAAATAGTTTAAAAATTAAAACAAATATATCAGAAAGTAATCTAAATAAAATAAAAATTGGTCAAAAAGCAGATATATTTATAGAATCAATAGATTTAAAAACAACAGGAAAAATTGCTTCAATTATTCCAAATACTCAAAAAATGACTCATTCATTTATTTTAAAATTATCATTTGATACACAAGATAAAAATATCTATCCAGGCATGTATAGTAAAATAGTTTTAGGAATGCAAACGAATGAATAACCAAGAAAATATTGCGGGGAAACTAGCTAAGACATTTATTGATCATCCTTTAACATTTATTCTAAGTATCTTTATACTTTCTCTTGGTTTGATATCTCTAGAGTTTATGCCAAGAGAAGAGAATCCACAAATAAAAGTTAGTGGAGGAGCAGTTGTAGTTGCACTTCCAGGGGCAAGACCTAGTGAAATTAAAAAAGTCATAATAGAACCTTTAGAACGTAAAATTAGAGAAATCAAAGGTGTTGAACATATCTTTTCTTATGCAAAAGATTCTGTAGGAATTGTTCAAGTTCAATACTATATTGGAGAAGATAAAGAAGAATCAAACTTAAAACTCTATGACCAAGTTATGAGAAATATGGATTTACTTCCAAAAGGTGCTATGCAACCAATTATTAAAACAATGGATATTGACACAGATATTCCAATTGCAACAATTGCATTTTACACAAAAGATAACACTACTTCACAAACTTCTCTTTATAATGAAGTGAGCAAAATAGCTTATGAAATAAATAAAATAGAAAAAGTAGCCTTGGTAGATTTAAAAGGTGAAAAAAAGGAACAATACAATATTCAAGTAGATGCAAGTAAATTATCCGCATATAATCTATCATTAGGACAAATTGCAAAACAAATAAAAGCATTATCTCTTACAACACCAAATATAAATACAGACAATAAAGCAGGTGATTTAACAATACTTAGTATAAAAAATGCTATTGAATCAAAAAAAGATTTAGAAAATATCATTATTTCATATAATTTTAATACTCCTGTATATTTAAAAGATATTGCAAAAATATCTAGAAGCTATGATATTCAAAATAAAAAAGAAGCTTTTCTTTATAAAAAAGAGACTTTAGATAAGCCAATTGAACAGTTAACACTTACCATTTCAAAGTTAAAAGGTGCAAACTCAGTTACTATAAACGAAAATATCTTTAAATATATAGATTCTATAAAACAAGATTTAGAAAATAAAAATATCAAATTTGTAATTACAAGAGATGATGGATACACTGCAAACAATGCAGTAAACTCTTTAGTTCAAAATCTTTTAATATCTATTGTTATTATTGCTATTTTACTTATATTTTCATTAGGGTTTAAAGAAGCTATGATTGTATCACTTCTTGTACCTATGATTTTATCCCTTACCTTATTTGTTGGTTTTATGATGGATGAAACAATAAATAGGATTACTCTATTTGCCTTAATAGTAAGTTTAGGGATGTTAGTAGATGCAGCAATTATTGTAATTGAAAATATTGTAAGACATAAAAAAGAAGACAAAAATAAATTAGATATAAAAACCCTTTCTATAAATGCTACAAATGAAATAGGAAATGCAACAAATATTGCAACAATTGCAATTATTATGACTTTTATTCCTATGTTCTTTGTAGGAGGAATGATGGGTCAATTCATGCATCCTCTTCCTGTTTTTGTACCTATTGCACTTATAGTTTCACTTTTTGTTGCATACGTATTTACACCATATTTAGTAAGAAAATTTTTATAAGGGCAAAAAATGAAATTAGAAAAATTTATATACTCAACTTTACAAAGCCCTACTAAATCTTTATTTGTATATGCTATAACATTAGGATTATTCATTTTATCAGTGGCTACTTTTCCAACAGAAATTGTAAAAGCAAAAATGTTACCAAGTAAAGACTCAAATACTTTTTCTGTATATGTAGATTTAAAAGATGGATCTTCAACTTCGCAGACAAAAGAAGTAACCTCATGTATTTCAAAAATTTTAATAAAAAAAGATTTAGTTACTAATATTTCTGTATTTATAGCAGAAGGTCAACCTTTAGATTTTGCTGCACTAGTAAAACAAAGTGCTCTAAAAGATAAAGAATCCCAAGCAGAGATTATGGTAAATATAAAAAAAGCTACAAATAGAGATATCTCAAGTTATAACTTTGTAAGCAATGTAAGAGAAGAACTTCAACAATGTAATAGATATGAAGCAAATATAAAACTAATCGAACTTCCTGCAGGTCCACCAGTACTTGCATCTATTGTTGCAGAAATTTATGGAGGAAATGATTTTGAAAGTAGACGTGATTTTGCAAACAAAATTGCTTCTGTACTTAAAAATCAAAAAACACTCGTAGATGTTGATGTAATGGCAGATAAAAAACAAGAAAAGTTTGAAATTGAATTAAACAATAACAAAATTATAAAAACTGGTATCTCTTTAGAACAAATAAAAAATATTCTTTTTATCGCATATAAAGGAATTGAACTATCAGTTGTAAATGAAAAAGGTTCACAAAGTCAAGTTCCTATTTTTTTAAGACTTGATAATCAAAGAGTCTTCAAATCAAATAAAAAAGATGATATTGTAGATAAACTCTCTTCTTTAAAACTTATAAACAAGAACGGTTTTACAATACCTCTAAATGAATTAATAGAAGTTAAAAAGCTTACAAAAGAGCCAACTCTAACTTCAAAAAATCTAACACCTATGATAAATGTTATTGCTGAAACAAATAAAGATAGTCAAATCTACCCTTTACTTGATGCAAGAAAAGAGTTTTTAGAAAACTTTTCAAAAGATTTTGAAGTTATAAAATCAGATATGTTAAATCTTGAGTTTAAAAATATAAAAACAGGTGAGAAATTCAAATTAATTTGGGATGGTGAATTAAAAGTAACTATAGATACCTTCATAGACTTAGGTGGTGCCTTTATTATTACTTTAGTATTAATATTCTTTTTGATGGTTATTTATTATAAAAGTTTTGCTCTTTCAGGAGGCATTGTACTTGCAAGTTTTGTGTCTATTATAGGGGTTATATTTGCCCATGTAATCATGGATTTATTTACAAGTGATACTTTTTATTTAACAGCAACATCTTTAATAGGATTTATTGGACTAATAGGTATTAATTCAAGAAACTCTACATTGATAATTGATTTTACAAAACAATTAGTGGAAGAAAAAAACTTGAGTATAAATGAAGCAATTGCAAGAGCTACTGCAACACGTTCTAAGCCAATTATTTTAACAGTCCTTACCATGGTATTCGCTTCATCACTTTTAGCTACTGATGCAGTTTTTGGAGGTCTTGGTGTTGCACTTATAGGTGGAACATTGATTTCATATATAGTATCAATGTTTTTTGTACCAGTAATTATAAAAAATCAAATAAAAAAGATATTAAAAAATCAATCTTAAAATAAAGGGAAAAAAAATGAAAATATTAAAGAGAATTCTACTAACAGCTATTTTAGCTTTAGGGTTAACAACTATCTCTAATGCAAAAGAGATAAATGATTCTGTTGCATTAAATGGAATAAAAGAAACAAAAAGTGTTTTTCTAATCGATTTTACAAATGTTAAAAAAACAGCATTTTATATGAATATTATAGAAGGAACTCATAAAGGTTTAGTATCACAAGGTGTTAAACCAAATATGGTATTAGTATTTATTGGTGAGACTGTAAAATTTTTAAGTACAGAACCAGATGAGGCCTTTGAAATGGAAAATGAAGAGTATTTAGTATCTATTCAAAATTCAATCAAAAACCTTAAAAAAGCTGGAGTTAGGATGGAAGTATGTGCAGTTGCAACAAAAGTATTTAATGTTAAGAATAGTACTATTCCTAAAGAGATGGATATAGTTGCTGATGGATTTATTTCTTTAATTGGATGGCAAACACAAGGTCATAAACTAGTTCCAATTTTTTAAAGAGTTAAATAAAATACCTTTTGAAAACTTTATTCAAAAGGTATTTTTACTTTAAAAGTTGCTCCATCACTACTGTTTTCTACACTTAAAACACCATTACAATGATCATTTATAATGATTTTACTCATATAGAGCCCTAATCCTGTTCCATCTTTATTCTTCTTTGTAGAAAAATAAGGATCAAAGATTTTTTCTAATATATCTTCTGGTATTCCATTTGCATTGTCACTTATTTCTACAATGGAATATTTCTCTTCACAATACGTTTTTATAACTATTTTTGGTTCAAGTATAAGATTATCAACTAAAGCATCTTCAGCATTTTTTATTAAATTAAGTATTACTTGATTAACTTCTGTTGCAAAAATATTTAGATTTTCATTACATTGAAAATCTGTAGTAAGTATTATATTATTTGATTGTAAAGAGTTTCTAACAATTGAAATAGAATTTTCAATGATACTTTCTAATGTTGCATCTGTTTTATCTTTATCAGTTTTAAAAAAGTTTCTAAAATCATCTATTGTCATAGATAAATGTTGAGAATAGTCAGATATAAGATTTATCTCTTTTTGTAAATCTTTTTTTTCAATTTTATCATCAATAATCATTCTAATTAATAAGTTATTTGTAGTTGCAGAAATTGCTGTTAAAGGTTGTCGCCATTGATGTGCAATCATTGAAATCATTTCACCCATTTGTGCAAGTCTACTTTGTTGAAGAAGTTGTTTCGTTTTCTCTTCATTCTTTTTTACTTCTTTTTTTACTTTATCTTCTAGATTATGAGTTAAGATACTTAATTCATTTTCCATATGCTTTCTTTTGTCTATATTTCTCCAAACTACATGTAATAAAGACTCTTCATCTATATTAATTGGAGTTAATACTACTTCAAGCCATATCTTCTTATCATCTTTTGTTCTATGAAGAAACTCAAAAGTATTTGAACCTTTTTCAATTGCAATATTTATCATTTTATGTATATTTTCAATAGAATTTAAACCATCTAATTGATATAAAGGGAAAAGGTCATCTTCTTTTAGATTTATAAACTCTTCTTTTTTATCATAAGATAATAGTTTAAAAGCAACATCATTACAATCTATAATCTTTTTATCATTTATACTCATAAGAAAAATACCATCAGAAGATTCATAATAAATCTTTTCAAAAAGTTCTTTTTGTTTTGCTAACTGTCGAGATTTTCGTTGAAGTTCAATGGTTTTAATTTCGATTTCATGGTTTGCTTCTTGTAATTTCTTATTATGCTTATTCAAAATATACTGTCTATAAAAAAGTATAAGTAAAATAATTAAAATAATTACTCCAATTTCCCATAACTTAGAATAATTAACTAGATTCTCAAACTTAACAGAAAGCCATCTATTCTTAATATCTTGGGATTCATTTTTACTAATGGCATTTATACCTTTATTAATTATTGGAATAAGCTCTTCATAATCATTTCTAACCATGATTCTAACATCAAAGTCAAATTCTGTAGTACCTGAAATTTTTAAGTTTTTAAAACCATAATTACCAATAAGATGGGAGAGAACAGGTAAGATATCTACAACAGCATAAACATCACCCTTTGAAAGTAAACGTAATGCCTCAAAATTATCATCTACTTCAACAAAATCTATATCAGGATATTTATCTTTTAAAATTTGATATGCACTATAAGATCTTCCTACAGCTACTTTTTTGTTATTTAAAGATTTAGTATCAGATATATATCTTTTATCCAATGTAGTAGCAATAGCAATAGGATATGAGACATAAGGAATAGAAAACCTTCCATATAACAATTTATCATCTGTAATTGCAGTAGAAAGTGTTAAATCTACTTCTTTATTTTTAATTAATTCCAATACTTCATGAAAAGTATCCACTGATTTACAATTAGAGCTTATTAATGTTTTTTCTTTTATTAAATTCCAAAAATCATATGAAATTCCATTTAATTTTCCTGATTCTTTAAAATTAAATGGAGCCCAAGAGTTTGTTGTAACACATCTTAGATTATTTTTTATAAGAAAAGATCTTTCAGAACCAGTCAAATTTACTATTGATGATTTATATGAGCTATCATTAGGAGTGTAAATACTAATCCACTTTGAATGTAATAAGTCCCATTCTTTGTTTGTCAAAGAAGAGAATACTTTGTTTATAATAGAGTATAAAACCTTATCATCTTTTACTATACCAAATCGTAAATCAGTTTTTTTTAAATTCGGTAAATTTAATTTATCTAATACTTTCATATTAGTATATTTACTGTTTTTTATAGCTATTTGAGTACTTAATAAATGTCCAAATATAACATCTACTTTACCAAAAGCAAGAGCTTTTAGTTTATCTTGAAAACTATCATATTCTACAAGTTCAAATATACCTAAATCTTTTATCTGTTGTTTATAAAATATATTTTTTGTAATACCTAGCTTTTTACCTTTTAAAGAATCTAATCCCACATAAGAATTTAAATCTTTTCTTGAAAATATTACAAGAGGTACTTCATAATATGGTTTTGTATAATTAGTAAAAGCTAACCTACTCTCTCTAAAAGAAATCGCATCTATAATATCAACTTCTTTTTCTTTAAACTTTTTAAGGTTAACTGGCCAATTGTCTATTTCATATTTTATATTCAAACCACTTTTTTGAGTAATTAATTCTAAAATATCGTGAGAATAACCTTCAAGTTTTTCATTTTCATATATACTAAAAGGGGGAAAGTCAGGAAGCATTGCAACTTTAACTTCCCTAGTATTTATATAGTTTTTTTCTTCTAAAGTAAAATTTAATTCAGCATGAGCGTTTAAAATAAAAAATGTTAAAAAAACAAATTTTAATAAACTTCTCATAAATCATAGACCATAGCTATTTCATCACATTTGGGGAAATATTTACATCTAATACAATCTGCCCAAATCTTATGTTCAGGTATTTGTTCTTTTTCAATTTCATCAAAGCCTAACTTTTCGAAAAATTCTTTTTGATATGTTAAAGATAAAATTTGATTTAATCCTAAGTTTTTACCTTCTTCTATACACGATTCAACAAGTTTTTTTCCTAAACTAAGCCCTCTAAATTTCTTTGATACAACAAGGCTCCTAACCTCTGAAAGTCTTGCAGAATGAATATGTAAAGCGGTAAAACCAGCAATTTCACCATCTACTTCAACAACAGTATAAGATCTAATTGTATTTGCCATTTCATCTTCAGTTCGTAAAAGAATAGTACCATTATCAACTTCTTCTTTTACTACTTCTTGCATCTTTTTTATATGTGTTACATTAGGCTTAAAAAAATTAATTTCCAAATAAATATCCTGTTATAGCATTTTGTAAATCAATCATTCCTCTCTTTTTAAGATTAGAAATAAATATTCCATTTGGATTTTCTCTTTTTAGCTTTTGTAAATCATTTTGCTTTAATTTATCAATTTTTGTAAAAGCATTAATAATAATCTGGTCACCTCTTTTGTGTTGTTTTAAAAACTCATCAACATTTTTATCAATTGCCAAATCAGTATGTCTTGCATCAATTAAATGAACAAAAATTTGTAAACATGGTCTCTCTTCTAAGTAACCAGTTAAGTTTCTATTCCAATCTTTTTTTAAACTTTTTGAAACTCTTGCATAACCAAATCCAGGTAAATCAACAAATCTAGCAAAAAGATAAGGAAGTTCCTCATTTTCAGTCTTAAATTTAATATCAAAATAGTTAATCAACTGTGTTTTACCAGGAGTTGAAGATGATTTAGCTAAACCTTTTCTATTAACAAGAGTGTTTAACAAAGATGATTTTCCAACATTACTACGCCCTAAAAAAGCCACTTCAGCTCTATCAGGACTAGGAGAATCTACAATACTTTGAGCAGAAGTCAAAAATTGCGCATCAACAATTTTCATTATTTATCCCCATTTTCAATATTTAAGATAAATCTAACAGGTTTTTTCTTACTACCACTAACTTTTGCACTTCCAGTCAATTGATTAATAAAAATCTTTTCTCCAAACAATTCTCTATCTTCTGTCACTTCTTTTAAATAACCATTTCCAATAACTGTATATTCTTGCTTATCAGGGTTATAAATTACTTTATTACCTTTACCTTTATAATGCTTTTCATTTGAAACAATTTCAAAATCTACATTTCCTGTAGCAATATATTTTAAAGGTTTTTTAGCTTTACCTTTAGTTTGTGGTTTTACATAAATTTCTAGTTTGTCAGAATTTAATTTATCTTTAGCCATTTTTAATTTTACATCACCTGTAAATATAGAAAGACCTTTTGCATCGTTTGTTTCAAAATTGCTTGCATCTATTATTAATTTTTGTGTATCTGCAAAAATTGACGTTACACAAATTAAAAAACCTATTAAAAATTTCATAATATAATTCCTTTATTTTTTTTCAACTTCAACTTCAAAATGAGTTTTGTTTGCCTTCATATGATATTTATTCAAATTTAAATATATATTCTGCCCTTTAATATAATTATTAAAGTAAGTGCCTTCAAATGGTAATGTATTTGTAGCAATACCTGTTTTATCATTATAAAATAACTCATTTGTATTTAATGTAATATAATTATCTCTTCTATATTTAACATTATTTAAAAATTTGAAATCATCACCTCTTTTTATAATAACATCAGAAAATAAAACATCTGTAATTTCTTTATTATTTTTATCTTTACCTTTTAAAGTTAGAACACCATCATACATAACATCTCGATTTTTATATCTCAATGCTTCTTTAGAATCTACAATTCTATGCATACTATCTGTAGTAAGTGTATACATTGTGGAATCTTTAAAAGTCAAAAGTGCAATATCTTCATTTGCACCTTTTTTTGTTTTATCTTCTACTGGAATGAAATAACTTAATATTGACAAACCCAAAAGAGCAAAGATAAAAATTCTTATAACCATGCGTTTATAAAATCCTCTTCTATACCATCTTCTTTAATGATATATTCAATCATTTCTCTCACTGCTCCACTTCCACCATAAGAGTTACATTGTACATTTACAATCTCTTTTATATATTTAGAACCATTAGCAGGAGTAAATGATATTCCTGCTTTTTTAAGCATTTTATAATCATTTAAATCATCACCAATAGCTGCAACTTCATGCCAAGAAAGATTTTCTTCTTTTAGAATATTTTCTATAATTTCATCTTTATTATGAACACCTTGATAAAGATGTTCGATTTTTAAATCTTTAGCTCGTTTTTCTACTATTAAAGAAGTACGTCCAGTAATTATTGCAGCTTTTTTCCCAAGTTTTTTTGTCCATGTTGCAATTGCTAAACCATCTGATACATCAAATGTTTTTAATTCATCTCCATTATTAGAGTATGTAATTCCACCATCTGTTAATGTACCATCAACATCAAGTACTAAAAGCTTAATCATAAAACACCTTTAGTACTTGGTATTCCTAACTTCTCATTTTTAGCCATTGCACGTCTTAAAGCAACAGCAAAGGCTTTAAAGCTAGCTTCGATAATATGGTGCTTATTTCTTCCTCTATCTTGGATAATATGTACTGTTAATCCTGCATTTCCAGCAATTGCATGAAAAAACTCTTCAACTAACTCAGTATCAAATTCCCCAACCTTTCCTGAAACATTAACTTCATAAACTAAAAAAGGTCTATTAGATAAATCTAAAGCACATGTAGAAGAAGCTTCATCCATTACTACAGTTGCATTTCCATATCTTTCAACTTTTTCAATTGGGAATATTTCATCTTTTAAAGCTTTTCCTAATACTATTCCACAATCTTCAACAGTATGGTGAGCATCTACATGTAAATCACCATTACATGATAAATCAATATCAATACCACTATGCTTAGAAAAAGCTTCTAGCATATGGTCAAAAAAACCTACACCGGTACTAATATTTGATGTACCATTACCATTGATATCAATTTTACACTTGATATCTGTTTCTTTTGTTTTTCTATTAAGTTCTGTCATAAATATTCCTATTCAGCAATAATCATTGCACTATTTAAATCGTGATTAGCTTTAAAATCTCTAGCTTCAGCCTCTGACCTAAATCCACTAATCCAAACTCTATTTAAATCTGTACTTTTAATTACAACTTTATATCTATTTTCAAGTGCCATTTCAAATTTTCTTTTTGTAATTTTCGCACCCTCTAATCTACTAAATGCTCCAACTTGAACATAATATTTTCCTACTGTCGCAACTTCAGCTTTTTCTGCTTTTGTTTTTGCAATTTTTGCATGGAATCCAAGAACAGTAACACTAACTCTTGCAGTACCTTTTCTTACCATTCCAATATCATGTGCAGCTTTATTTGAAAGATCAATTATTCTACCAGAGACAAAAGGTCCTCTATCATTTATTCTTACAATAACAGATTTCCCATTATCTTTATTATCAACTCTAACCATTGTATTCATTGGTAAGGTTTTATGTGCTGCTGTGTCTGCATACATATTATAAATTTCACCATTAGATGTTTTTTTAGAATGAAAATTTGGTCCATACCAAGAAGCAATACCTCTTTGAACATCACCTATTTTTGCCAGTGTAGGATAATATCTTTTACCAGCAATAGTATAAGGTCTCATCGTTGCTCTATGCATTGCTTTAGAGTTTCTTATTTTCTCTTTTGGAATATCTTTATAAACTCTTTTCCCAATATAAGGGCCACTACTAGATTTAGAAGAACATCCAGTAAAAATGAAACTTGCACTTACAATAGCAAGAAAAGAAAATTTAATTGTTTTTTTATCTAAGAACAAGTCTATCTCCAATTTTTAATAATGTATTCTTCATTTTATTATCTTTCATAAGCTTTTTAACACCTATTTTGTGTTTTCTAGCAATTGAATATAAAGAATCACCACTTTTTACAGTATATTTTTTAACTCTTTTTTTAGATCTTTTCTCTTCAACAAATTTTATTTTTCCAATCATATCACTAGGAATTGGTAAAACTATTTTTTGTTTTAGTGATAATCTACTTGATTTAAAATTATTATAATCTTTTATCAATTTAGTTGGAACTTTATACTTTCTAGAAATTCCAGAAAGAGTATCTCCTCTTTTTACAATATGAATTGCAAATTTTGTATCTTGAATATCATCTCTGTTTTCGTTAAATCTTGTTAGCCTACTATATGGAATATTAATAGTATAGTATTTATCTGTAGGGGGAATAATAGACTGTTTTATGTGTTTATTAAGTTTTAATAAATCAATATAAGTCATACCAATAGAGTTTGCAACATTTTTTAAATGTAATCCACCTTTTACTGGCACAGTAGCAATAGTTTGAGAGATTCCCATATTTAGTAAATGTGAATTTTCATCATGCTTAATAAAATTTTGAGAATTCATCATAGCTAAAGAGATGATCTTTCGAATATATCTTCTACTCTCTTTTGGTAAATATTGTCTATCTAAACCTTTTTGAACAATTAATAAATCTTCAACATCAGGTTTAATATCCCATTTTGAAACTTCTTTATAAATTCGTCCTAATTTAAAAAAAGGAACTTTTCTTTGTTGATAAGCTTTAATTGTTTTTCTATAATCTTGTATTTTCTTACTATTTTTTTCTTCAGGGTGCTTTTCAACATACATATCTAAAGTAGCTCTTGTAATTGCTTCAATTACTCTACCTTCACCACAGTTATAAGAAATTGCTGCTAAATACCATTTTCCAAATCTATCATGAAGTGCATTAAGATATTTTGCCGCTGAAAATGTAGATTTAACTAAATCCATTCTTTCATCAACATACATATCATTTCTTAATCCATATCTTTTCGCTGTTCCAGACATAAATTGCCAAAGACCAGTAGCTCTTACATGAGATCTTGCATCAATAGAAAAATTTGATTCTGCCATTGCCATATATATAAAAACATCAGGAATTCCTTCTTGTCTTAATATATCTTTTACTCTAGGCACAAAAAGCGATGCCTCGTTTAAGTTTTCCACATATTTATGAGAATTTCTTCTATTTTGAAACTGTTCGTACACTTCTTGTAACTTATAATCAGTAATAAAAGAAGATTTAATATCTAAATCTTCAAGTATCTGAATATCTCTTTGAGAAAAATTTGAACCTATTAATGAAGCGTGTGAATAGATAGAAAAAATCATAATTAATATAATAAATTTTTTCAAATACAATCCTATTTTTTAAAATAGGTAATATTTTATCTAAATTATTGTAGAAAACTGCTTAAATAACGAGATAGTGTTATTTACAGTAATTTTTTCAACCTCTTCTTTACTGATTTCAAGTAGCTCAGAAATTTTATCTGCCACATAGTTTGTATAAGCAGGTTCATTTCTTTTTCCTCTAAAAGGATGAGGAGTTAAATAAGGACCATCAGTTTCTAATAATAATTTATCTTGTGGAATTTTAGGAAGTATTTCTACGAGTTTTTTTGCATTTTTAAAAGTTAAAACCCCACCTATTCCAAAATAAAAATTATGTTCTGATAAAGGAAGAAGATGCTCACTTGCATTATAGCAATGTAAAACACCTCCAACTTCTTTTGCATTATAATCTATTAAAATCTGTTTTGAATCATCTGAAGCATCTCTAATGTGTATAATTAAAGGTTTTTTAACTTTTTTTGCAAATTCTACTTGAGAAATAAAAACTTCTTTTTGTTTTGCAATATTTTCTTTTTTTTCTTCTTCATCTTCTGGAAGCCGATAATAATCTAAACCACACTCTCCAACTGCAATACATTTTGGATGATTAATATATTTTTCCATAATAGATTCATCATATTGTTCTATATCGTAAGGATGAATTCCTACTGCAAAAAATACTTCATCATACTTTTCAGCCAATTTAATTGCTTGTGGTAAATCTTCAAAGTCTGCACCAGGAATTAAAAAACCTTTAACTCCATCTTCAAGTGCACGTTGTATAACAATATCAATATCATCATAATATTGTTTGTTGTCTAAGTGACAATGTGTATCAATGATTATGAGAAAGACCTTTTTTCAATTAAGTTTAATAAACCATTAATTTCACCTAAATCATCTGCTTTAATCCATGCATCAATTCCAAAGTTCTTAAAAGCTTCATAATCACTATCATCATCAATCACTGCAATTGAAACAAATTTATCTTCGCATGCATTTGATTTATTTTCTTCAAAATCAAAAATTGTGTTAATATCAATTATCGCAACAACTGCATCACCATCAGAACCACTATTATAATGTTCTACAGTATGTTTACTGTCAATTAAAGATTCATCGAATTCATTAAAAGTTACTATCTTCATATATTACTCCCAATTGCTAATTTATTAATTCTATCAAAAAAATAATTAAAATACTACAAGATATATCTTGCTGTATCCTCATCATCTATAATATCATCTAACTTTTCTTTTACTAATTCGTTTGTGATAATAATTTTTTCACCACTCTTCTCATCTGCTTCATAAGAAATATCTTCTATTACTTTCTCTATAACAGTATGAAGTCTTCTAGCACCAATATCTTCTGTTTTCTCATTTGCAGTAACTGAATATTTTGCAAAAGCATGAATAGCTTCATCATCAAACTCTAATTCAACTTCTTCAACAGCTAGTAAAGCTTGATACTGTCTTAAAAGAGAATTCTTTGTATTTGTTAAAATTTTATATAAAGCTTCTTCATCTAAATTATCTAACTCAACTCTTAAAGGAAACCTTCCTTGTAATTCAGGTAATAAATCACTAGGTTTAGAAACATGAAATGCACCCGCAGCTATAAATAAAATATGATCAGTTTTTATTTGTCCAAATTTAGTATGAACAGAACTTCCTTCAACTATTGGAAGTAAATCCCTTTGAACACCCTCTTTTGATGGATCTTGATTTTGATTTTTTGAACCAGTTGCAATTTTATCTATTTCATCTAAGAAAATTATACCACCATTTTCAGCTCTCTTAACTGCTTCTACTTTTATAGCCTCTTGGTCTAAAAGTTTATCACTTGCAACATCTCTTAAAAGAACTCTTGCATCTTTAATTGTTACTTCTTTTTTGATTTTTTCTTTATTAAGTCCACCAAGCATCTTATTAAGACTCTCTTGCATTGAAGTCATATCCATTGGCATTGAAGAGTCTAAAATTTCCACATGGGCTTTTTTAGGAATCTCTATCTCAATTTTTCTATCATCAATCTCGCCACTTAATAACTTCTCTTCCATCTTATTATATGTTTTAATAAAAGACTCTCTAGCACTATCTGTAGCACCTTCAGGTAAAGAAGGTACAAGTTTTTCAATAATTTGTTTATTAATCTCTTCTTCTAGTTTATCTTTTATTTTATTTTCATACTCTTTTGTAACAAGATTAATAGATTCATAAACTAAATCTCTAATCATAGATTCAACATCTCGACCAACAAAACCCACTTCTGTATATTTTGAAGCTTCTACTTTTATAAAAGGTAATCCCATCATCTTTGCAAGTCTTCTTGCAATCTCTGTTTTACCAACTCCAGTACTACCAATCATCAAAATATTTTTTGGCATAATCTCTTCACGTAATTCTGGTTCTACATTCATTCTTCTATATCTATTTCTCAAAGCAAGAGCAATAGTTTTTTTAGCATCATTTTGCCCAATAATATAATCATCTAAATATTTAACAATTTGCTTAGGTGTCATATCCATAAGTTTATTAATCCTCTATCTCTAATATTTTAATATTTTGGTTTGTATAAATACAAAGTTCTCCTGCAATCATAAGTGATTCTTTTACCAAATCAACAGGCTTAAGTTCAGAATGTTTAGCAAGTGCACGTGCTGCTGAAATAGCAAAATTTCCACCAGAACCAATTGAAGCTATACTTCCATCTTCTGGTTCAACAACATCACCAGTTCCACTTAAAATAAAAATATGTTCTTTATTTAAAACTATCATCATAGCTTCTAAACGTCTTAAAACTTTATCTTTTCTCCACTCTTTTGAGAAATTTACTACTGCTTTTAATAAATCACCTTTAGTATTTTCTAGATGACCTTCAAACATATCAAAAAGGTTAAAAGCATCTGCAGTACTTCCAGCAAATCCAGCTAGTATTTGGTCTTTATAAAGTCTTCTAATTTTTGTAGCATTACCTTTTAGAACAGTATTTCCAAAAGTAACTTGTCCATCTCCACCAATTACTGCTTGTCCTTGTCCTTTATAGGCAAGTATCGTAGTAGCATCAAACATTGATTATTCTCCAATAACTACTATAGATAAATTTGCATGAATACCATGACCTAATTTACAATCAGCTTCAAAAGTACCTTCTGCTTTGATTTTAGTTTTTAATGCAATAGCTTTTTTATCAATTTCTATAGAAAATTGTTCTTTTAATGCTTCACTAACTTCTTTGTTTGTAACAGAACCAATTAAATGTCCATTTGCACCAATTTTATGTTTTATTGTTAATTTTGTAGCATTTAATTTTTCAGAAAGTTCTTTTGCATCAGCAATTTCTTGAGCTTCTTTTTCAGCTTTTCTTTTTTGTTCTGCTTTATATTTTGCTAATACGTCATTTGTTGCATGTAAAGCTAAACCTTTTCCAATAAGGAAATTTTTTCCATAGCCGTCTTTTACTTCTTTAACTTCACCAGCTTTTCCTGTACCTTGTACATCTTTTAATAATAATACTTTCATAATTTCTCCAATTCTTTTAAAAGTTGGATATTTTACTATAAGTTGTTTGAAGTGAGTATTAATAATATATAATAATTTATTTTAGGATTTTAAAATTATTATTAGAATCTGAATATTCATATTCAAAATTCATTTGGATTAAAAAACATTTTAGAACTATTTGAATAATAAGTATTTTGACCAGTATTGACTATAGAATAAGTTGGCTTCTCAAAAGAGAAACCAACAACTGAAAAAGTTAAAAAAAGTGTTGTAGAAGAAATTAATTGTTTGTTCATGCTAATCCTTTTTGATTGAAACTGAACAATTATAAAATCAAAAATTTAACTAGAGTTAAATATAAAGTAAATTAACTACCTAACTTGCAATATCTAAAGTATTTGGCAGGTTATGTCTAATATTTCTCTTTTTTACATAATTATTTAAACCTATATGATTATTATATCCTAGTAGTTTTGCAATTTTTCTAACTGATAAACCAACAGCTAAAAGTTCTTCAATCTTATCTCTTTGTTTATCAAACTTAGATTTTTGAATAGTACCTTTTGGTTTTCCTAAAACTTCGCCTTTTAACTTTTTAGCAGTTAAAGCTTCTTTTGTTCTTAAACTCATTAACTCTTTTTCTAATCCGATTGTCATAGAAATTACACCAAGAATCATCTGAGTTAACATGTCTTTATCATCAACTAAATCCAAGTTTTGTTTTACAACAACTATTCTAATTTTATTTGAAAGTAAAAATTTAACTATCTCTAAAATAGTTTCAATTGTTCTTCCAAAAACATTTAAATCATAAACTAAAAGAGTAGAAGATGATTGACAGTTTTTTAGAAAATCTAAGATATTTCTTTCATCGTCTGGAGTATTTATTTGTACTTCAATTGCTTGATAAATAGAGAAATTATTCTTATTTATATAAGTCTCTAAACCTTTCTTTTGTTCTTTTGTATAGACCTCGTTATTATTATTTACTCTAACAAAACTAAAAATTTTAGACATGATTATTCCTTAGACAAAAAGTTTAATTATATATTTAATAATAAACAATATGTTTAAATAAAAATATATAAATGTTATACAAAATGATAATACATATTGACTTAACTTTTACTTAATTTTAAGTTTTCACAGTCTCTTTTTATTATTATTTATAAGATTCTTTCTTTCTGATTTGAAAATAAAGTGATTTTTAGCTAATATCTATCTCTTATTAAACATCATAAAGGTTTTAAAAATTGAAATTAGTTGTTGCTATTACAGGGGCTAGTGGTGCGAGGCTTGGGTTAAAATTTGTTGAAAATTTACCAAAAGAAATTGAAGCATTTATTATAGTTTCAAAAAGTGCTAAAAAATCACTAAAACTTGAAGAAAATCTTGATATTAACAAGGTATTAAAAAAAAGAGAAAATACCTATGTATTTAAAGAATCTCAAATAGAAGCACCTATTTCATCGGGTTCTTTTAAAACTGATAAAATGATAATTCTTCCTTGTTCAATGAATACCCTTGCTAAATGCGCAGTTGGTATTTCTGATAATCTAATTACTAGAGCTTTTACAGTTATGCTAAAAGAAAAAAGAGAAGTAGTACTAGCTCCTAGAGAGATGCCTTTATCTACCATTGCTTTAGAAAATATGTTAAAGCTTTCAAACTTAGGTATTACTATTGCACCTCCAACATTAGCCTATTATTCAGAACAAAGCTCTTTAGAGCAGATGGAAGATTTTCTAATTGGTAAGTGGTTTGATTTATTGAAAATAGAACATAATTTATATAAAAGATGGAAATAAAAATGGCAAAGAAAAAAAAAGATAAAGAAGTAATGGCATCTTATAAAAAAGCTATTTATAGTGGAACATTCGATCCTATTACTAACGGTCATATGGATATTATCACAAGGGCAGCAAAAATCTTTGATGAAGTAATAATTGCAGTAGCGAAAAGTGAGAGAAAAAGTCCAATGTTCTCCCATAAACAAAGAGTAGAATATGCAAAAGCTGCAACAAAGCATATAAAAGGTGTAAAAGTGATCGGATTTGATACTCTTCTAGTTGATTTAGCTACAGACTTAAAAGTAAATACAATTATAAGAGGGTTGCGTGCCGTATCTGATTTTGAATATGAGCTACAAATGGGATATGCAAACTCATCAATAAATGATGATATAGAAACACTTTACCTAATGCCAACACTTGAAAATGCATTTGTTTCATCAACAATTGTAAGAGAGATTATAAGATTTGATGGTAAGTTTTGTCATCTAGTTCCAGAAGAGGTTTTAAAATGTATGCAGTAATAGAAGGGGTTGATACGGCTGGAAAATCGACTCAATTAGATATTTTAAAAGAAAAATATCAAGAAGCTATTTTTACAAAAGAGCCAGGTGGTACAGAAATTGGATTAAAATTAAGAGAAATGGCTTTAAATGGTGAAGCAAAAAGTAAAGTAGCAGAGATGTTTTTATTTTTAGCAGATCGTGCAGAGCATATAGAAGAAGTAATTAAACCTAATGAAAACAGAATGGTTATTAGTGATAGAAGCGTTATTAGCGGTATTGCTTATGCATCTAATTTACCATTAGAAATAGTTACTACTTTAAATTTAATTGCTACAAGTAATATTCTTCCATCACATATTATTTTGCTTGAATTAACACCAGAAGAATTAACAAAAAGATTAGCAGGAAAATCTAATGATTCTATTGAATCTAGGGGGATAGACTACCTAATTGATATTCAAAACAGAATGAAAAAAACAATTGAAATGTTAAATTTAAATTATATATATATTGATGCTAGTTTAAGTATAGAAGAAATTGCACAAAAAATTGAGGAATTTATTAATGAGTAAACAAAATATTCAAAGCCTTAGGGGTATGAATGATATTTTAGGAGACAATAGCGAATTATTTACATATTTTATTGATAATGCTTCTAGAATCGCTAAAAACTATGGTTTTAGCTATTTAGAAACACCCATACTAGAAGAAACAGCACTTTTTAAAAGAAGTGTAGGAGAAAGTTCTGATATTGTAAATAAAGAGATGTATCAATTTATTGATAAAGGTGAAAATGACGTATGTTTAAGACCTGAAGGTACAGCAGGAGTTGTAAGAAGTTTTGTTCAAAATAAATTTGATAGAGCGGGCGGAACATATAGATGGTTTTACTATGGACCAATGTTTAGATATGAAAGACCTCAAAAAGGAAGACTAAGAGAATTCCATCAATTTGGTGCAGAAGTTTTTGGTGTAAGTTCAGTTTATGAAGATGCAAATATCATTATGATGTTAAAAGATATATTAGATTTTTTCAAAATTGGATTCAATCTTCAACTAAATTCTTTAGGATGTCCTGATTGTATGCCAATGTATAGAGATAATCTAGTTAAGCATTTAACAAGTTTTAAAGATGAGCTTTGTGAAGACTGTAATAGACGTATAGAAACAAATCCTATAAGAGTTTTAGATTGTAAAAATGAAAACTGTCAAAAACTGTTATACAATGCTCCAAAAATCACAAACAATCTTTGTGAAAGATGTGATACTGATTTTGAAAAACTGAAAAAAATTTTAGACTTTAATGGTATTGAATATGAAATAGATACAAATTTAGTAAGAGGATTAGATTACTATTCACAAACTGCTTTTGAATTTACTTCATCAGAGATTGGAGCTCAAAGTGCAATTGCTGGTGGGGGTAGATATGACAGATTAGTTGAATTTTTAGGTGGAAGACCAACACCTGGAATTGGATTTGCAATTGGTATTGAAAGACTACTTGAATTAGTTAAAATAAATGAATCAAATGAAGATATAATTTATTTAGGAGCTATGAGTGATGAAGCTTTAAATACATTAACAAAAGTAGCTAGTTCGAAAAGAGGGACAACTAAAACTTTAATCGAATATACTCCAAGAGGATTTGGTAAACACTTTAAATTAGCAGAAAAACAAGGAGCAACTATTGTGGCACTTGTGGGAGAAAATGAATTAAAAGATGGAACAATTTATACAAAGAATCTTAAAACTAGTGTAGAAAGTACAATAAAACTAGAGGACTTTTAATATTGGAAAATTATGGTATTGATATATGGGCAGATGATAATTTTATTATCGAAGATGGTGTAGTTAAACTAAACTATGCATCTAACCCTGCTCTTATTAATATGGTTAAAGAGATTAGAGAAAAAGATTTTAAAGGACCCTTACTATTTAGATTTCCACATCTTATACAAAAACAAATAGACAAACTATACTCTTTATACGATAATGCGATAAATGAGTATGAATACAAAGGGAAATTTAATGCAGTTTTTCCTTTAAAAGTAAATCAGCTTCCAAATTTTTTAAAACCTCTTCTAAAAGCAGGTGAAAAATATAATTACGGATTAGAGGCAGGAAGTAAAGCTGAACTATTTCTTGCTATGACTTACAACAAAATTGGTGCTCCTATAACTATAAATGGATTTAAAGATAAAGAGATGGTTCATTTAGCTTTTATTGCACGAAAGATGGGGCATGACATTACAGTAATCATTGAAGGGTTAAATGAACTAGAAATGATTCTGGAAGTAGAAAAAGAGACAAGTCTTCCAACTCCAAATGTAGGTCTTAGAGTAAGACTTTTTAATTCAGGAAGTGGCGCTTGGGCAAAGTCTGGGGGAATTGATTCAAAATTTGGATTGAGTTCAACTGAGATTCTAGAAGCCTTTGAAATGTTAGAAGAGAATAATCTAATAAATATTTTAACAATGATTCACTTTCATATTGGCTCAGCTATGAATAGTATTAAGCCTTTAAAAAATGCTCTTAAAGAATCTGGACATATATATGCTGAGCTTAAAAATTTAGGTGCAGATAATTTAAGTGCTATAAATATTGGTGGAGGAATGGCTGTAGAGTATTCACAGTTTCAAAGAACTACACAATATAACCTACAAGAGTTTGCAAATGATGTAATATTTACATTAAAAAATATTGCACGTCAAAAAGGGGTTGAAGAGCCAAATATTTTTACAGAATCAGGAAGATTTATTAGTGCAAGTTCAACTGTATTAATTACTCCTGTTTTAGAGCTATTTTCAGCAGAGTATGATGCTGAAAATTTAAGGTTAAAAGAAAAAAACCCTCCTTTAATAGAAGAACTAAGAGAGCTATTTAACGATATAAATTCTAAAATGGCATTAGAATTTATGCATGATAGTATTGATCACTTAGAATCTTTACTTAAACTTTTTGATTTGGGATATATAGATTTAGAAGATAGAAGTAATGCAGAGATTCTTACAAATTTAATTATAAAAAAAGCTATTTGGCTTCTTGAAGTTGATGACTATGAAGAGCTAAAAAGAATAGACAATAAAATACAAGAAAAATATTTACTTAATTTTTCAATTTTTCAATCATTACCGGATTTTTGGGGAATCAAACAAGAGTTTCCAATAATGCCAATAACACATCTAAATAAAAAACCCACAAGAAGTGCTTCATTATGGGATATAACATGTGATAGTGATGGTGAAATAGAATTTAATCCTGAAAAACCTTTATATTTACATGATGTAAATTTAGATAAAGAAGAGTATTATCTTGGTTTCTTTCATGTTGGAGCATATCAAGATATATTAGGTATGAGGCATAATTTATTTTCTCATCCAACAGAAATAAATGTAGTTTTTGAAAACAACGAAGTGATACTAGAAAAAATTTTGGAGTCTCAAAAAATTATAGATATCCTTGAAGATATTGATTATGATACAAAAGAGATAAAAAATATATTGAAAAATAATTTAGATGACAATACTTATAAAATTTTAGAAAAATATTTAAATGAAAATAGTTATCTAAAGACTGCTTGGAGTTAAAATGGGCGAAAATAAAGAAGAAAAAACAGTAGAACAACAAATAGAAGCAATAGAAGAAGCAAATAAAGAACTAGGACTATGGAATCAAATAAAAGAAGATTTTTCTGTTCCAAAGCACAATGACCCTGCATTAAATTCAAATATTGAACTTATATTTAACTATCCTGGTGTTTGGGCAATAATAAATCATAGAGTAGCTCATAGGCTATATACTAAAGGTTTTAAGCTAATTGGTAGAATGATTATGGGATTAACTCAATTTTTATGTAATATGGACATTCACCCAGCTGCTACTATAGGAAGACGAGTATTTATTGATCATGGGATTGGTGTCGTTATTGGAGAAACTACTATTATAGAAGATGACGTACTTATTTATCAAGGAGTAACTCTAGGTGGAGTTAGTTTAGATAAAGGGAAAAGACATCCTACTATAAAAGCAAATTCTGTAATAGGAAGTGGAGCAAAAGTCTTAGGAAATATTACTATTGGAAAAAATGGTAAGATTGGAGCAAACTCTGTTGTAGTTTGTAATGTTCCTAAAAACTCTACAGCAGTAGGAGTTCCAGCAAAAATCATTAAAAGAGATGATAAAAATGGAAAACTAAACCATGCAGATTTACCAGATATTAATAAAGAAATGTTCGAATACTTATTAAAAAGAGTTGCTCTTTTAGAACACCATATTAAACAATGTGATGGTATAGACTTAAGTAAAGAAGACCATGACTTAGAATGTATATACAAAAAATTCATAAGTGCAATGAATTCAATTAAAAAGTAAAAATAGAATGACTGAACTAATACTATTTGGTATGATAACTGGATTTATATCTGGTTTTTTTGGTGTTGGAGGAGGAATGGTCCTTGTTCCAATGCTAGTAATGACCGGATACTTAATGAAAGAAGCAATTGCAATTTCAATTATGCAAATGGTATTTAGTTCTATTTATGGTTCATTTTTAAACTCTAAAAAAGCAAAAGGTGTTTTTAAAGAAGGTCTTATTATTGGAATGGGAGGTTTTGTAGGAGGTTTACAAAATAGCTTTGTACATTCTATAGTTTCAAATGAGGCTTTACAATACTTTTTTATTTTAATTATCATACTATCAATTATCAAAATCTTTGTATCTCCAGCAGAACCTGATTGTGAGCCAAAAAAACACAGTAAATTAACTCTATTTATTATAGGTTTCTTTATTGGGATTATTGCAATGAGTATTGGAGTTGGTGGCTCAATTATGTTAATACCAATTCTAGTTGGTTTTATGCATTATAATATTAAAACAGCAACTAGTCTTAGTTTATTTTTTGTAATATTTTCATCTATAGCAGGATTTAGCTCTTTAACAATAAATGACCAAATGTTATTTAATGAAGGTTTTACAGTAGGAGCTGCTTCTTTAATAGGTGTTTATTTTGGAATAAAAACTAAGAATGCAACTTCATCAGGTTCATACAAACAATTTATACTAATACTAAATTTTATAATATTAGCAACAATGATTTATAAAACTTTTTTTAATTAAATATTCTTAAAAAAATAAGATAAAATTCCACCATTTTTATAATATTCTACCTCAGCATCATTATCTAATCTACATTTTAAGTCAATTTCAATATCAAAATCTATTTTATGAATAATTACACTTATTTTCGAATCTGCTTTAATTTCATTACTTAATATAGATACTTTTTCATTCCCTTTTAATTTTAAACTTTGAATATCATCGTTAATAAATTCCAAAGGTAAAACTCCCATACTAATCAAACTTTTTCTATAAATTTCTGAAAAAGATTTCGCAATAATAGTTCTTACTCCAAGAAGTCTAATTCCTTTTACTGCCCAGTCTCTTGAATCTCCTTTACCAAAACCTTCACCTGCAAATATAATAGGTATCTTATCTTCTTGCATAAACTTTTGTGATTTATCATAAATAGATATTATCTCATTTGATTCATAATCTATAGTATATCCACCCTCTTTTGATATCATTTGATTTTGAACTTTGATATTATCAAAAATACCTCGAACCATAACCTCAGCATTTCCTCTTCTATTTTCAAAAGAATCATACTCAAAGGATTTTAAACCTTTTGTTTCTAAAAACTTTGAAGCAGGAGAATGTAAAGATATTTGTCCAAGTGGAGAAATATGTTCAGTAGTAATAAAATCACCAAATATAGCTAAGATTTCTGCATTTTTTATTTCAATTTTTTCTAATTTTATCTCTTCTAAAAAATTAACTGATTGAATAAAAGTTGAATTACTATTCCAATTATATGTATCACTATTGTTTACAATTAATTTTTGCCAAAAATCATTGCCTTTAAAAATATTTTTGTATATATCTTTATATAAAGTATTATCAAGTTTTTCTAGATAATCCCCTACTTCCTTACCTGTAGGCCATAAATCTTTCATCTTAATATCTTTATCATCAATTACACCAATAATATCCTCAAAGAGATTAAATTTCATACTTCCTATTAAAGAATAAATTACTATTAAAGATGGAGACATTAAGTAATTTGATTTTATTAAAGGATTATTATTGTATTTATAATCTTTATCTATAGAACTAATAGCACAGACATTAAGATTATTACTTCTAATATCAGATTCTAAATTTATATCTATTACTTCAGAACCTTTTGAATCTCCACATCCATAAGAAACAATATTAAAACCTATTTTTTCTAAATAATGCAATAAACCAATTTTTTCTAAATACTCTTTTACTATGATAGAATCAGGTGAAAAAGTACATTTTATATTTTTATTTACAGTAAGACCAAACTCTAAAGCCTTTTTTGCTATTAATGCAGCATGTATAAGTAAATATGGATTTGAAGTAGATATACATGAATTAATAGAAGCTAGAACTATATCTGTATCTTTTAATTCTTTTCCTCTGTTTAAAATAACTAACTCTTTTAAACTATCCAATTCAATTATATTAGTTGATTTTTTTTGTCCTATTATTATTGGAGTCAATACTGATAAATCAAAATCAATTACTTGGTCATAATCTAATTCTTCATTAGAATAAAAAAAACTTTGCTTTTCTAAATAAGTTTTTATTAATTTCGAATAATCTTCATTGCCTCGCGTTTTATTAAAATATGAAATTGTCTTATCATCAATTGCGAAAAAAGAACATAAAGCTTTATACTCTGACGCCATATTACAAATAATAGATCTATCTTCAAGAGTAAGATGTTTTAATCCCTCACCATAAAACTCAATAAACTTACCTTCTACTTCATATTCTTTTAATAGTTTAATCAAAGCTAATACTAAATCAGAAGAAGTAATCCCTGATTTAAGTTCTTTATGAATATTTACACCAACTACTTTAGGAAAATCTAAAGAGAGTGGAAAACCTAAAATAGTAGATTCAAGTTGCATACCATCACAACCTAAACCTAATACCCCAAGGGAGTTTGTCATACTATTATTTGAATCAGTTATACATATAGTCTCTGGATATAAAAAAAACCTATCTTCTTTTTTTTCTACATGTAATATAGTAGATAAATACTCTAGGTTTACTTCATGACATATGCCAGAACCAGGAGGTATTACTCTAAAATTTGAAAATGCATTTTCTGCCCATTTTACAAACTCATATTTTTCATAATTTTTCTCATACTCTTTATTTATATCTAGATTACTTTCATTACTATTTCTCAGAGAATTATCAATTACCATATCAACCATAATCTGAGGATTTATTTTAGATATATCATCTTCTTTTTCTTTCATTTTATCTCTAATTGAAGCTAAATCAATAAGAGAAGTAATACCTTTAAAGTTTTGCATAATTATACGAGAAGGATGAAAATTGATTTGAGAATTCATTCGATTAGAAAAAATATCTACTATTTTATTAAATTCTATTAAATCTTTTGATTTACGAAGATTTGCTTCTAATAATATTTTTAAAACAATTGGAAGTTTTTTTAATTTTTTACTACTATTTAAAACACTACTTATATCATGATAATAAAATGTTTCATTTTCTATATCAAAACTGTTGATAATATCCAAACTATAATACCTTCTTATGGTTATTTAGTTATAAAAATAACAAATGATTAATTAAGACTGGATAAATTATTTATTTCAAAGAAGAGTTTAAAAAACTCTTCTTATGTAAGATATAGTATTTGTAAGGATTGAATAAATTGTGCTTTTTTTATCTTTAGTTAAATATTCTGTAATCTCTTTATGTCCAAAAAGTGCAGAAAAAGTTACAGGTGTTGTACCCATTCCATTATTTGCATATATATTTGCTTTTCCTTTTTCTACTAATAATTTAACCATTTCAAAATAACCTTTAAAGCAAACACCTGCTAATGGTGTTTGCCCTCTATCATTTCTTTTATCAACTTCTGCACCATTTTTAATCAAAAACTCTACAAGCTCTATTTGATTATTATAAGAAGCTAACATCAATAAGCTATTTCCTTTATGGTCTGATAAGTTTATATTTAGCCCTGAATAAATCATTCTTGATAATTCATCTAAGTTACCTTTTCTTGCAAAATCTAGTGCCATATTTTGAAGTTCGGCATATCTTTCTTCTTCATCTGCTGTAATTGCTATCATGATAAATCCTTATATTTTTAATGCAGTTCTTACCCCTGCTTCATATTCACTTGAAACCTTTTTGAAATGACTTAATTGCCTTTCTATTATCTCTAAAGGAACACCATCCATAGATTCTGCAATATTATTAAACAATTGTTCTTTTTGATAATCTGACATTAAATTAAATAAATTTCTTGCCTGTACATAATTATCATTGTTCTTATTATGATCATATCTATTAGCATCACCATTTATAACTAAGTCTGGTTCTAATAAATCTCTATTTTCTACTGCTCCATTAAAACTATTTGGTTCATAATATGCATCCGTAACTTCTTTCTCTTCAAAATTCATAGAACCTGCAGTATGATATGTATTTACATCTACAATTGGTCTATTTACTGGTAACATTTCATAATGAGTCCCTACTCTATATCTATGTGCATCAGGATATGAAAAAATTCTAGCTTGAAGCATTTTATCAGGAGAGAAACTAATACCTGGAACGACATTTGAAGGAGAGAATGAAGCTTGTTCTATTTCATTAAAATAATTCTTTGGATTTTCATTTAAAGTTAATACACCAACATCAATTAGCGGATAATCAGCATGAGGCCATACTTTTGTTAAATCAAAAGGATTAAACTCAAAATCTCTAGCTTGCTCTTCTGTCATAATCTGAATTTTAAAATCCCATTGTGGGAAATTTCCTTTTTCAATATTTTCAAATAAATCTCTTTGATTACTTTCTCTATCACTAGCTACAATTTTTGCAGCTTCTTCATTTGTAATAGTTTCTATTCCTTGTTTTGTTTTAAAATGGAATTTAACCCAAAATCTTTCATTGTTTTCATTTATTAAACTATAAGTATGAGAACCATAACCATTTACATGTCTATAACTCTTTGGAATACCTCTATCTGACATCAAAATAGTAACTTGATGTAAAGATTCTGGACTTAATGACCAAAAATCCCATGCAGCAGTGTTTGAGCGTAAATTACTTTGTGGATGTCTTTTTTGTGTATGAATAAAATCAGGAAATTTCTGAGGGTCTCTTATAAAAAATACTGGCGTATTATTACCTACTAAATCCCAATTTCCCTCTTTTGTATAAAATTTCAAAGCAAAACCTCTAACATCTCGTTCTGCATCAGCAGCACCAGCTTCACCAGCAACTGTTGAAAATCTTAAAAGCATTCTAGTTTTCTCACCTTTTTCAAATACTTTCGCTTTTGTATACTTTGAAATATCATTTGTAATTTCAAGTTCTCCAAAAGCTCCACTCCCTTTTGCATGAACTACACGTTCAGGTATTCTTTCTCTATTTTGATGTGCAAGCTTCTCTATTAATTGATAATCTTGCATCAATACAGGACCGTATTCACCTGCTGTAATTGAATTTTGATTATCTGCAATTGGATTCCCTGCTGTTGTTGTCATTGTTTTTTTCATAATTTTTCCTTAATAATAATTTTTATCCTTTGAGAATTTTATTCCTAAATCTTTTAAAATAAAATTTATTAAAAATTTAGTTTTTAAAATTGATTAAACTTTTATATAAGCCTTTATCAATAATTATAAAAATCTATCATATAATATGAGCTTCAAAATTTAAAGGCTATATTACAATGCAAGATAAAATCAAGATATTTAACGCTAAAGAAAACAACTTAAAAAATATAAATTTAGAAATTCCAAAAAATAAACTTATTGTATTTACAGGATTATCAGGCTCAGGGAAATCTACACTAGCATTTGACACCTTGTATGCAGAAGGTCAAAGAAGATATATAGAATCACTTTCAGCGTATGCAAGGCAATTCTTAGACAAAGTTGGGAAACCAGATGTTGAAAGAATTGAAGGATTAACTCCTGCAATTGCAATTGATCAGAAAACAACTTCAAAAAATCCACGTTCTACTGTGGGTACCATTACAGAAGTTTATGATTACTTTAGACTTTTATATGCAAGAATTGGAAAACAACATTGTCATAAATGTGGAGAACCAATTTCTCAAATGAGCGCTTCTGACGTTATTGATCAAGTATTAAAGCTTCCCGAAAATTCTAAGATTGTGATATTAGCTCCTTTAATCAATAGAAAAAAAGGTACCTTTGCAGATTTACTTGAAAGTCTAAGAGGAAAAGGTTATGTAAGAGCTATGATAGACGGTGTGATGGTAAGACTTGATGAAGATATTGAGCTTGCAAAAACACAAATGCATACAATCAAAGTGGTTATCGATAGAGTGGTTATTAAAAATGACAACAAAGATAGAATAGCTCAAGACGTTGAGAAAGGACTTAAAGAAAGTTTTGGAGAGCTTGAAATTGAGATTTTAAACCATGAAGAAGTGGGTACTGAAAAACATATTCATTATTCAGAGCATATGGCTTGTTTTGATTGTAAGATTTCATTTGAACCTTTAGAACCCCTTTCTTTCTCATTTAACTCACCAAAAGGTGCTTGTTCATCTTGTGATGGATTAGGTATAAGATATGCCTTAGACATGAAGAAAGTTATCAATGATGAGTTACCACTTGAAGAAGGTGCCATAAAAGTAATATATGGATTTAATAAAGGATATTACTTCAAGATGCTTATGGCTTACTGTGAGGCTGCTAGCATAGATATTAAAATACCATTTAAAGAGTTACCACAACATCAACAAAAAGGTATTTTGCATGGTGGTGTGGAAGAAGCAAAATTCACTTGGAAAAGACATAAGCTTACAAGAAAATGGGAAGGTATTGTAAAAATAGCCTATGATATGATAAAAGATGAAAAAGAGATGGCTGAATATATGACAGAAAAAGTATGTTCAGATTGTGGAGGAAATAGATTAAAACCCTCTTCTCAATCTGTTTTTGTAGCACAAAAAACTATATCTGAAATTATAAATAAACCTATTGAAGAAGCACATGCCTTCTTTCAAGATGAAAAAAACTTTAAATATTTAAGTGAGCAAAATAGAATGATTTCGGCTCCTATTTTAAAAGAGATACGTGAACGAATCTTCTTTTTAAATGACGTAGGACTTGGATACATTACACTTGGACGAGATGCTAGAAGTATTTCAGGAGGAGAAGCACAAAGAATTAGAGTAGCTTCACAAATTGGTTCAGGACTTACAGGAGTTATGTATGTTCTTGATGAACCATCTATTGGATTACATGAAAGAGATACTAGTAAGCTTATTAAAACACTAAGAGCCTTACAAGAAAAAGGAAACTCTGTAATAGTTGTAGAACATGACAAAGAGACTATAGAAGCAGCTGATTATATAGTTGATATAGGACCAAATGCAGGAAAATATGGTGGAGAAATTGTATTTGCAGGAACCTTAGCAAAAATGCATAAAGCAAAAACATTAACGGCACAATATTTAAATGGTGATAAAAAAATCGATTATGCACATAATCGTCCACAAGAAGATTTTATAGAAATAAAAAATGTTACGATAAACAATATTGAAAACTTAGATGTAAAAATTCCTTTGAAAAACTTATGTTCTATTACTGGTGTTTCAGGAAGTGGTAAATCTTCACTAATTTTACAAACCCTACTTCCAGTCGCCAAAGAGCTTCTTAATCACGCAAGAAAAGTAAAAAAAGTAGATGGCGTTGAAATTGAAGGATTAGAAAAACTTGATAAAGTAATTTATCTTGACCAATCACCTATTGGGAGAACACCACGATCGAACCCCGCAACATATACAGGATTAATGGATGAATTAAGACTACTTTTTTCTAAAACTAAGGAAGCAAGTTTAAGAGGATATAAAATTGGTCGTTTCTCATTTAACGTAAAAGGTGGAAGATGTGAAAAATGTCAAGGAGAAGGTGAAATCAAAATTGAAATGCACTTCTTACCAGACATTATGGTTAAATGTGATGATTGTCAAGGACAAAGATATAATGCACAAACTCTAGAAATACTTTACAAAGGTAAAAATATTTCTGATGTATTAAATATGAGTGTAGACGAAGCTTTAGAGTTCTTCAAAAAAGTACCAAAACTGTATGCAAAACTTCAAACACTTTCAGATGTTGGACTCGGATATATTACACTTGGTCAAAATGCAGTCACACTTTCAGGAGGAGAAGCACAAAGAATAAAACTATCAAAAGAGCTTAGTAAAAAAGATACAGGAAACACACTTTATATCTTAGATGAACCTACAACAGGACTTCACTTTGCAGATGTTGATAGATTAACAAAAGTACTTCATCATTTAGTTGATGTTGGTAATTCTGTTCTTGTAATTGAACATAACCTTGATATAGTTAAAAACTCTGATTGGGTAATAGATATGGGACCAGAAGGTGGAAGTAAAGGTGGACAAATAGTAGCAGTTGGTACACCTGAAACACTTGCAAAAAATCATAAAAAAACAGGTTCATATACTGGTTATTATTTAGATAAAGAAATAAATTAATGTATGATAAAACAATTTTTACACAATCATCAGCTATAAAAAGGTTTATTTACGCTTTAGAAAACAGACTTTTTGTAGAAGCTCATGAACTTTTAGAAGATGATTGGAAAAATTATAAAAAAAATGGTGAAAAAGAGAAAGCAAAAGCACTTCAAGGTTTGATAAATGGTGCAACTGCTTTAGCTTTATATTATATAAAAAATAGACCCGAAGGATATAAAAAAGTTTGGCCTGTTTTTGAAAAATATAAACATCTTTTGAATCTAATTGAAATTGAAGAAAAAGAAAAATTCTATGAAGCAAAAGATTTATTGATAAAGATAAATAATAATATAAAGTTATAAATATAAAGTTGTTATCAGATACAATAACTAAATCAAATTTAAGGTAATTCATCTTGCATAAAAGAATTCTTTTTATACTTTTCGTTTTATTTTCAAATATTCTTTATGCCGATAAAAATCTAATTCAAGATGATTATATAAAACTAACTCCTGAAGAAGCTATATTTCTTAAAAATACAAAAATCAACGTAATCACTTCAAATACTTGGGCTCCAATTAATATGTATAATGATAATGAAGAACTTTCAGGAATAGCAATAGACTTCTGGAAACTGATTAAATCAAGAGCTGAAATTAATTCTAGTATCTCTATTTCTAAAGATTGGAATGATGTACTTACAAAAATAAAAAATAAAGAAGCTGATATTACTTTAGGTACTTCATTTGATAAAGAAAAATTATCTTATGCAAAATTCTCAACACCTTACATCTCTTTTCCAATAGCTTTTGCAACTTTATTTGACAAGCGTTTTATTCCTGATGCTTCTTTTTTACAAGGATTAAAAGTAGCAGTTGGAGAAAACTACAGTTCACACATAGTATTAAAAAATGAATACCCTAGTATTAATTTTATAACTGTTAAAAATACAGAAGAAGCTTTAAAACGACTTAGTGCAGGTGAAGTTGATGCTGTTATAGATATTTTACCAGTTGTTGCACATTTGATTTCTAAAAATGGTTATTCCAATTTAAAAATTTCAGGAACAAGTAGAAATAATATTGAAATTTCTTTTATGGTTAGAAAAGATTATCCTGAATTAGTGCAAGTTATAAATCGTCATATATCTTTGCTGACACCAGATGATAAAAATAAAATCATAAGAGAATGGCTAACAGTCAAATTTGATAAAAGAATTATAGATAAACATATGATGATAAATATCATAATAATTATTATTGCACTACTTGTGTTATATATTATAAGACAAAGAAGTGCAAATAAATATAATGAACAACTTGAATTTTTATCAAATACTGATGCCTTAACTGGCTTAAAAAATAGAAGAAAAATAGATAAAATATTAAATAAAATAAAAAATAAAAAGTTTTCATTGATTCTTATGGATATTGATCACTTTAAATTAATAAATGACGATTTTGGACATCTTTTAGGAGATGAAGTTTTAAAAAATGTTGCTCATATTCTAAAATATAATGTAAATCAAAATGATATAATCGGTAGATGGGGAGGAGAAGAATTTTTAATTATATGTAAAAACACTTCAATCTCTGAAGCTGAAAAATTATCATATAGAATTAAAGATTTAATTGAAAACTATGATTTTAAAGTTCGTAAAATCACTGCTTCATTTGGAGTTAGTGAAGCACACAATAATTTAGAATTAAAAGATATTCTTGCTAATGCAGATAAAGCTTTATATAAAGCAAAAGAAAATGGTAGAAATCAAGTTATATTATCAACGAAAAACTAAATCTCAGCTGCAGCTTCCGCTTTTGCCTGTGCTATAAAATATGCTTTAAGTTTCATCATTTCATCTGTAGGAAATTGATTTTGAGCTTCACCACGTACAGCTCTTACAAAAAAATCTTTTGATGAATCATTAAATCCAAAATTTAGGTTTGTTAATACTACTTCTTGATATTGTGCAACATCTTGAGGTTTGATTTTTTTTGTCTCTTGTACTTCAGAAGTTTTACTAGCAGAAGTTTCATCTACTTTTTTTAAAAACTTATCCTCTGTAACTTGTCTAGCATCCTCACCATTTTTTAAGTTTGCAATTTCAGATGAAGGTTGTACTTGCTGGATTTGAATCAGATTATTATCTGCATATTGATTAACTTTTGGAATTAGTCCATACTCCATGACGACCTCCTTATTGCTTTAATACTAACATTATACAAAAAAAACTAGATTTTTGTCAAAAAAAATTAATTTAAAGATAAGTTTTGCTATTATATGCCATTAATTTTTTTCAAAATAAGGAGTAATTCTTGGAAGACACTTCCCAGAGGCGTAATTTACAAAAAAGACGAGGTTCAAAATGGAACTTCTAATAATCCTATTTATAGCTGTAATCAGTATATCATTTTTATGTTCAGTATTAGAGTCTATTATTTTATCAACAAATTTCACTTATATATCTGTCTTAGAAAATAAAAGTCCAAGTACAGGAAAACTTTTAAAAAAACTTAAAACTGACATTGATAGTTCTATATCTTCAATTTTAATTTTAAATACTTTTGCAAATACTTTAGGTGCAACAGCAATTGGTGTTCAAGCACAAAACGTTTTTGATGGAAATAAAACATTAGTAATGATTGTATCTATTGCATTAACTTTTGCAATTTTATTTTTTGCAGAAATAATTCCAAAAACAATTGGTGCTGTATATTGGAAAGAATTAGCACCTGTAGCTGCT